>JASHUD010000009.1 GCA_030040215.1 Methylovirgula sp. | reverse complement strand
GCGCGCGAAGTGGGCACCGATGGGCGGCTCGGCGGCCAGGCCAACGTGCTGGGCGTTGCCGGCACGTGGAAAGACTTAACCGACAACGTCAACCTGCTTGCCGCCAACTTGACGACGCAGGTGCGCAACATTGCCGAGGTGACCACCGCGGTGGCGCGCGGCGACCTGTCGCGCAAGATCACCGTCGATGTAAAAGGCGAAATTCTCGAACTCAAGAATACCATCAATACGATGGTCGATCAGCTCAACGCCTTCGCGTCGGAAGTCACCCGTGTGGCGCGCGAGGTCGGCACGGAAGGCAAGCTC
This sequence comes from Methylovirgula sp., assembly GCA_030040215.1. GTDB lineage: Bacteria > Pseudomonadota > Alphaproteobacteria > Rhizobiales > Beijerinckiaceae > Methylovirgula. The sequence continues at coordinate 6,657 of JASHUD010000009.1, read as the reverse complement.
GGCGGCCAGGCGCAGGTGTCGGGCGTCGCAGGCACCTGGAAGGACTTGACCGACACCGTGAACGTGATGGCCGCTAACTTGACCGAGCAGGTGCGCGGCATCGTGAAGGTCGTGACTGCGGTCGCCAACGGCGACCTCAAGCAAAATCTGACCGTGAAGTCCAAGGGCGAGGTCGCAGCGCTCGCCGAGACCATCAACAACATGACGGATACGCTGGCGACCTTCGCCGACCAGGTGACCACGGTGGCGCGCGAGGTCGGCGTCGAAGGCCGGCTCGGCGGACAGGCCAACGTGCCGGGGGCGGCGGGTACGTGGAAGGATCTGACCGGCAACGTCAACTTGCTTGCCGCAAATCTCACCACGCAGGTGCGCGCCATCGCCGAGGTGGCGACCGCCGTCACCAAAGGCGACCTCACCCGTTCCATTCAGGTCGGCGCGCGCGGCGAAGTCGCCGAGCTGAAGGACAACATCAACACGATGATCGGCAACCTGCGGCTGACGACCGACCGCAACACCGAACAGGATTGGCTGAAGACCAACCTCGCCCGGTTCACCAACATGTTGCAGGGCCAGCGCGATCTCGCCGCCGTCGGCCGCCTGCTGCTCACCGAGCTGACGCCGCTGGTCAACGCGCAGCAGGGCGTCATCTATCAGCTGGAGAGCGAAGACGGGCATCTGCGGTTGCTCTCCGCGTACGCCGATCGCGAGTTCAGCGGTCACTCGCTCGCGCTGCGGCTCGGCGAAGGACTGATCGGCCAATGCGCGCTCGACAAACGGCGCATGCTGATCAGCGAAATCCCCTCCGACGCGGTGCTGATCTCCTCGGCGCTCTTCACGGCACCGCCGCGCAACATCATCGTTCTGCCGATCTTATTCGAAAATCAGGTGAAAGCGGTGATCGAGCTCGCTTCGGTGACCGCTTTCACCACGTCGCAAATCACTTTCCTCGAACAACTCACCACTAACATCGGCATCGTGCTCAACTCGATCGAAGCGACGATGCAGACCGAAGGTTTGCTCAAACAATCGCAGCAGCTCGCCGGCGAGCTGCAAACTCAACAGCGCGAATTGCAGCAGACAAACGAGCAGCTCGAACAGAAGGCGCAACAGCTCGCCGAGCGCAACGTCGAGGTGGAACGCAAGAACCAAGAGATCGAGCAGGCGCGGCGCGCCCTGGAGGAAAAGGCGACCGAGCTTGCGCTCACCTCGAAGTATAAATCGGAATTCCTCGCCAATATGTCGCACGAGCTGCGCACGCCGCTCAACAGCATTCTGATCCTCGGCCAGCAGCTCGCCGACAATCCCGATGCCAACCTCACTTCGAGACAGGTCGAGTTCGCGCGCACGATTCACGCCGCGGGCACGGATCTTTTGAACCTCATCAGCGACATTCTCGATCTGTCGAAGATCGAATCCGGCACCGTCACCGTCGACGCGGAAGAGATCTTCTTCTCGAATCTCATCGATATGGTCGAGCGGCCGTTCCGCCACGAAGCGGAGAACCGGCAATTGTCGTTCGAAGTTCATGTCGATCCGGCGCTCGGCCACAGCATCGTCACGGATTCGAAACGACTTCAGCAGGTTCTCAAAAATCTGCTGTCGAACGCGTTCAAATTCACGGCGCAAGGCGGCGTCTGCCTCAACGTGTCGCCGGCGCACGAGGGCTGGAGCGCCGATCATCCGCTGCTCAACCAGGTGCCGGCGGCCGTCGCATTCGAGGTCTCTGATACGGGTATTGGCATTCCGCTGGAGAAGCAGAAGCTCATCTTCGAGGCGTTCCAGCAGGCGGACGCGAGCACGAGCCGCAAATACGGCGGCACGGGCCTGGGGCTTGCGATCAGCCGCGAGCTGTCGCATTTGCTGGGCGGCGAGATCCATTTGCGCAGCTCGCCCGACGTGGGCAGCACATTCACGCTCTATCTGCCCTTGAAATACGTCGGTCCCTCGACCGTCGGCCGACAGCCGTTGACGCCGATGGCCGTCGTGCCGCAGATCGCGGCACACGCCGCCCAGGAGCCGATCGAACAAATCGCCGACGATCGGCTCGAGATCGAGCCGGGCGATCCGATCCTGCTGATTGTCGAAGACGATCCGCATTACGCGCGAATTATGGTCGATCTTGCCCGCGACAAGGGATTCAAGGTGCTCGTCGCCATCCGTGGCGACGACGCTCTCGATCTTGCCAAGCAATATCAGCCGACCGCCGTCTCGCTCGACGTCTTCCTGCCCGACATGCTCGGCTGGAACGTGCTGAGCCAGCTCAAGCAAAATCCGCTGACCCGCCATATCCCCGTGCAGATCGTTACCCTCGATGAGGATCGCCAGCACGGCTTAGCGCGCGGCGCCTTCTCGTTCGTGATCAAACCGACGACGAGCGAAGGGCTTGCCGACGCGCTGGGCAAGATCAAGGAATTTTCCAAGCCGCGCCGCAAGCGCCTGCTGGTTGTCGAGGACAACAGGGCGGAGCAAATGAGTATCGGCGAATTGCTCGGCCACGACGACATCGAGATCGTCAATTCCGGGCTCGGGGAGGAGGCGCTGCGCTGGCTGAGCGACGAGGTATTCGATTGCGTCGTGCTCGATCTGCGTCTGCCGGACATGTCGGGCTTCGAGGTCCTCGAACGTATGCGCGCCGATCCCGGGCTCGCCGACATTCCGGTGGTGGTGTTCACCGGCCGGGAGCTTTCGGCGGAAGAGGACGCGCAGCTGCATATGATGGCGCGCAGCATCGTCGTGAAGGGCGTCGAGTCGCCCGAGCGCCTGCTCGACGAGACGGCTTTGTTCCTGCACCGCGTCGTCACCGATCTGCCTGCCGAGAAACAACGTATGCTCGAACGGCTCAACAGTTCGGATGAGGACCTCGTCGGCCGTACCGTGCTGCTGGTGGACGACGACTCGCGTAATATTTTCGCATTGAGCAGCCTGTTGGAACGGCGCGGCATGAAGGTTTTGACCGCGACGACCGGCAGCGAGGCCATCGAACGGGTCGAGCAAACGCAGGATCTCGCCATCGTCCTGATGGATATCATGATGCCGGAGATGGACGGCTATCAGACCATCGAGAGAATCCGCCAGAATCCCGCCTATCGGCGCCTGCCGATCGTCGCGCTGACCGCGAAGGCCATGAAAGGCGATCGGGAGAAGTGTCTGGAAGCGGGTTCCTCGGATTATCTCGCCAAGCCGGTCAATACGGAACAGCTTCTATCGGCTCTGCGAATGTGGCTGCATCGATAGGTCCTCATGGCATCGAACGATAAAGTCAACGTCCTACTGGTGGATGACCAGCCGGCCAAGCTCATGGCCTATGAGGTCATCCTGCGCGATCTCGGCGAGAATCTCGTCAAGGCATCGTCGGGCCGCGAGGCGCTCGAAGTATTGCTGAAGACCGATGTCGCCATCGTGCTCATCGACGTTTGCATGCCGGAGCTCGACGGATTTCAGTTGGCGGCAATGATCCGTGAACATCCGCGCTTCGAGAAGACGGCGATCATTTTCATTTCGGCAATTCATCTGTCCGACGTCGATCGGCTGCGCGGTTACGAAATGGGCGCGGTGGACTATGTGCCGGTGCCGGTCATTCCCGAGGTGTTGCGCGCCAAGGTAAAGGTCTTCGCCGAGCTGCACCGCAAGACGCGCCAGCTCGAACAATTGAATGCCGAGCTCGAACGGCGCGTCGCCGAGCGGACGGCGGACCTCAGTGCTTCAAACGAGCGCTTGGTGGAAAGCGAGCGGCGCCGCTCCTTGGCGCTTGCCGCGGGACAGATGGGGTCGTGGGATTGGGACATCGTCAAGAACGACTGGATCTGGGACGAAGGCCAATACCGGATCTTCGGCGTGGATCCCGCGACCTTCACCGTGAACCTTGGGAACTTGAAAGACCTTGTGCATCCCGAAGACTGGGAGCGGATGCGCGCTTCGGTATCGGCGGTGTCGATGGAGGAGCGCACGCATCAGTCCGAGTTTCGAATTCGACGCCCGAACGGCGAGGTTCGCTGGTGTATTGGAACAACGACCCTCACCTTTGACGCACACGGGCGTATGGGGCGATTGGGCGGAGTGACCATCGATATCACCGATCGCAAGGAGGCCGAGGAACATCAGGCGCTTTTGGCGCGCGAAGTAGATCACCGCGCGAGAAACGCGCTGGCCGTCATTCAGTCGATCGTTCGCCTGACGCGCGCCAAATCGATCGACGAATACAGAGAAGCCGTCGAGGGCCGCATTACGGCTCTGGCACGGGCCCACACGCTGCTCTCGGAGTCGCGTTGGCACGGCGCCGATCTGTGCACGTTGGTCAGCGAGGAGCTGGCGCCTTATCGCGCCGTCCATGGCGCGAAGATCGCAACTTCCGGCCCCGCCGTTTCTTTGCAGCCGGCCGTCGCGCAGACCCTTGCGCTGGCTTTGCACGAACTCGCCACCAACGCCGCCAAATATGGGGCGCTGTCGGTCGACGGCGGCACTCTTGCGCTGACCTGGGAAGCGCAGCCCAATACCTTGTCGCTGGAGTGGAAGGAATCGGGCGGTCCGCCGGCGCCGCATCCCGCGCCGCGCGGTTTCGGCATGAAACTCATCAGCACCAGCATCGATCAGCAGCTCTCCGGCGAGGCGAAGTTCGATTGGGGCGCGACCGGGTTGCACTGCACGATTTCGATCCCGTTGCAGAAATCCGGCGGCGCGCCGATTGCGAGCATTCGCAAATGCAGCGAGGCGGAAATTCCCAAGCTGCCGGCGGGGCTCGTCCGCCCGCGTGTCTTGCTGGTCGAAGACGAGGCACTCGTCGCGATGATGATGCAGGAATTCCTCAATAGCTTGGGCTGTTCGGTCGTCGGACCGTTCACCGCCGCGGCAGCGGCGCTTAGCGCCGCCGACAACCAAGATTTCGATTTTGCAATTCTCGATGTCAATCTTGGCAACGAGTTGGTCTACCCGGTCGCCGACGTGTTGGTCTGGCGCGGCTTGCCGTTCGTCTTTGTCACCGGCTACGATGTCGACAGCATCGATCCGCGATTCAAGATGGTGCCGATCTTGCAAAAGCCGATCAGCAAGGAATCGCTGCACAAAATCATTGCGGTCCAGCCGAGCGGATCCGCACAACCGCAATCGGCGAATCCGGCCGGCAAAGGCGTGAGGAGGCTGCGGCGCGCCAAATCCGCTCCGCTGCCGGCCGATCCCACCAAAGCAACCGTCTGACGAACGGTTGCCGCCGACACGGCGCTCGCCAGCGCGAGAACTGTCGCCACATCGTTGCTCCCCCTCCAAAGGCCCCGCTGCCGGCCACAAATTTCTTGCCGGCCGTGCAATGCATTGGCATGATTGCCTGCGCGGCTGTCTGCAGATCGATGGGGAGCCATAGCAGCGGCCGCTTGAAGATGCCCGGGTCGGCCGGCAAGGAGAAGCGTGATGGCAAAAGGTCAACTTCGCAGCACCAAGGAAGCCAAGAAGCCAAAGAAGGTGAAGCCGAAGGCCGCCGCCGCTGCGGCATCGGTCAAGGACGCGACCAAAAAGAAATAGGCCCCGTTAGTTGCCCTTGAGCGCCTGACGGCGACGCGTGATGCGCCTGCCTTGCGCTCCAGGGCGGTCTCGCCGCTAGGCGGCGGCGACCGCCTCGAACGCGACTTCGGCCTTTAGATTATCGATATCGCGGGAGACCGTCGCGACCGCCAGTTTGCGGCCATCGCGAAAATAGGCGACTTCGCAATCTTTCGCCGCGACTTCGCCGTCGATCGTCGTCTTGTCCCATTTCTCCGCGTGGCCGACATAGCGGATCGAAAAGTCGTAATGTTGGCTCCAGAAGAACGGGACGGCGTTGAATGGTTCGTGCCGCCCGAGCATATTGCGCGCCGCGACTTGTCCCTGCCGTTCAGCCACCACCCAATGTTCGACACGGATGCGCTCGCCCGTCAAAGGATCGGGCCAACGCGCGATGTCGCCGGCGGCGAAAATGCGCGGCACGCTCGTCTCCAGACAACGGTTGACGCTGACGCCGCGATCGATGGCGAGCCCCGCCTGCTCGGCGAGCCCGATCGCCGGCCGGACCCCGATGCCGACGACGACGAAGTCAGCCGGCAGATCCTCTCCGCTTGCCAGCCGGACGCCATCGCGGCGGATCTCGGCGACGCTTGTACCAAGGTGAAAGACGACGCCATGCTCTTCGTGGGTCGTGCGAATGAGATCACCGATCTCCGCTCCCACGACCCGTTCGAGGGGCCGCGCTTCGGGGCCGACCACATGCACTTCAAGCTTGCGCTTGCGCAGCGAGGCGGCGACCTCGAGGCCGATGAAGCTCGCGCCGACGATCACGACGCGCCTTGCGTTCTCCGCTGCGGCGATGATCGCGCGGCTGTCGGAGAGGGTGCGCAGGTAATGTACGTTGGCGCCGTCCGCGCCGGGTACGTTGAGCCGCACCGGTTCGGCGCCGGTCGCCAGGAGCAGCGCATCGTAGGAGTAGCGGCTGCCGTCGGCGAGCATAACCGTTCGGCCTTTGGGATCGACGCCGGTGGCGCGCGCGCCGAGCCGCAGATCGATGCTGTGCTCGCGATAAAATTCCGGCGGGCGAAGCGGCACCCATTCTTCCGGCGCGTCGCCGGCAAGATAATCCTTGGAAAGATTGGGCCGGTCGCAGGGCGCCGACTCGTCGGCGCTGAGCATGGTGATGCT
>JASHUD010000090.1 GCA_030040215.1 Methylovirgula sp. | reverse complement strand
GACTTCGGGGTCACCAGCGAACCGCGCGGCAGCAGGGCGCGGCGCAAAGGCAACAGTTTCGTCGTCCAAAAACACGCGGCGAGCCGGCTGCACTACGATTTCCGCCTCGAACTTGACGGCGTGTTGAAGAGCTGGGCCGTCACGCGCGGTCCCAGCCTCGTGCCCGGCGAGAAAAGGCTCGCCGTGCATGTCGAGGATCATCCGCTCGATTACGGCTCTTTCGAAGGCATCATTCCCGCAGGACAATATGGCGCCGGCGCGGTGCTTGTCTGGGACCGCGGCACTTGGCAGCCGGAAGGCGATCCGCGCGCCGGCTATGCCAAAGGTCACCTGGACTTCACGCTTCACGGCCGGAAGCTCGAAGGCAAATGGCATCTCGTAAAGATGCGCGCCCGGCACGGCGAGAAGGCCGACAATTGGTTGCTCATCAAAGCTGCCGACGCCGAGGCACGCAGCGCCAAAGATCCGGATATTTTGGAGGAGCAGCCCGATTCCGTTCTGACCGGCCGCTCGATCGAGGAAATCGCCGGCGACGCGCATAGCCGGCAATGGACGTCTGGCAAGGCGGCGCACGCGCCGGCAACGAACGCGAAGTCGCCGCGCGCCCGCGCTTTGGCGCCGCTCACGAAGCCCAAGGCGAAATCGGCAAGCAAATCGGCTGCGTCGCGGCGCGCCGATCCAAAGGGCGTGAAGCGCGCTGCGCCGTTCAAGTTCCAGCCGCCGAAGGCCGCCAAACGCGCCGCGTTGCCGAAGTTCGTCGCGCCGATGTTGCCGACGCTCACCGACGTGCCGCCGGTCGGCGCGGATTGGATCCATGAGGTCAAGTTCGACGGTTATCGGATCGAAGCGGCGCTCGATGCGGGCAAATCGGTTTTGCGCACCCGCGCCGGACTCGATTGGAGCGGGCGGTTTCAATCGATCGGCGCGGGCGTCGCCGCGCTGCCAGCGAAAAAATGCCTCATCGACGGCGAGGTCGTCGTCGAGGACGAAAATGGCATCTCGGATTTTTCGGCGCTGCAAGCCGCGCTCAAGGACGGCAACGCGCGAGGTCTTGTCTATTACGCATTCGATCTCTTGCATCTCGACGGACTGGATCTCGCGCGCGTGCCGCTGATCGAGCGCAAGAACCTGCTCCACGCACTGTTCGCCGCGGCGGCCAAAGGCGGCAGCTTGCGCTACAGCGAGCATTTCGACGAGAACGGCGAGCTGATGCTGCAGCACGTCTGCCGGCTCGGCGCCGAAGGCATCGTCTCGAAACGGCGCGACAGCCCGTATCGGTCGGGGCGCACGACCGCCTGGACGAAGTCCAAATGCGCCAACCGCCAGGAATTCGTGATCCTCGGTTATGTGCCTTCGACGACGGCGCGGCGCGCCATTGGCTCGCTCGTGCTTGGTTATCACAACAAAGGCAAGCTTGTTCACGCCGGGCGTGTCGGCACCGGCTTTTCCAGCAAAATGGCCGCCGATCTTTTTGCTCTTCTGGAACGCGAACGGATCGACAAACCGGCGCTTTCGACGCCGCTTTCCGCGGAGGCGCGCCGCAACGTCGTTTGGGTCAAACCTAGCCGCGTCGCCGAGGTTGAGTTTCGTGGCTGGACGGCCGACTCCAACCTGCGGCAGGCGTCGTTCAAAGGCCTGCGCGAGGACAAGGACCCGAAAGAGATCATCCGCGAAAAGGCGGTCGCCGCGCCACTCGATACGCCGAATACGAGCGTCGCGCTTACCCATCCGGATCGCGTGCTGTGGCCCGAAGCCGGCATCACCAAACAGGGACTTGCGGATTATTACGCGATGGCGTGGCCGTGGATTGCAAAACACATCGTCGGGCGCCCGCTCGTGCTCGTGCGCTGCCCGACCGGCTACGTGCAGGGCTGCTTTTTCCAGAAGCACGTTTGGGCGGGGCTCGACGGGCACATCCGGCAAATCGATGACCCGCGCGAAAAGCTGCCGATCGTCGGCATCGATTCGTTCGATGGACTGATCGCGCTCGTGCAGGCGGCGGCGCTGGAGATCCATCCGTGGGGTGCAATGTCGGACGATCTCGATCATCCCGACCGGCTGATCTTCGATCTCGATCCCGGCGAAGGAATAGGCTTTCCTGATCTCGTCGCCGCGGCGCGCGAAGTCCGCCAGCGGCTCGCCAAGGCGAAGCTCGAAAGCTTCGTCAAGACGACGGGCGGCAAGGGGCTGCACGTCGTTGCACCGATCGCGCCGCGCTCCACTTGGGAACAAGCCAAGAATTTCTGCCGCGCATTGGCCGAGGCAATGGCGCGCGACGCTCCGCAACGCTTCACCGCGACGGCGGCGAAGAAGGCGCGCGGCGGTCACATCTACGTCGATTATCTACGCAACGCGCGCGGCGCCACGGCGGTCGCCGCTTATTCCACGCGGGCGCGCCCAAACGCCGCCATTTCGACGCCGCTCGCCTGGGAGGAGCTCGACGCGACGAGCAGCGCAAGCCAGTTTACGCTCGGCAATTTTGGCAAACGGCTGCGACATCTCGGCGCCGATCCATGGAACGGATTTTTCGAGCTCCGGCAGCAATTGCCAAGCGCATCCTGACATTGGCTGCGTGAATGAGGGCGGCTTGTGCGCCGGCCGAACCGGAACTCGCTTGCCGTCGCGGCGTTCTTTGCCCAACTTTGCCCAATGGGAGGTCGTCATGGCGGATCACCGGATTGAGACGCGAGATCGTGCCGCCGACTCGCGACAACACCCGATCGAAATCGATTCCAAACGCGCGCGCGGCGGGCGGCGGGGTATTCCCGTGCTCTATATGCTGATCGGCAGCACCGCTCTAGTTATCGTCGCTTTTCTGATTATCTATTTCGTACTCCGACCGCACGGCATCTTCGCCGAGTATGCGGCAATAAGCCGAAGCTCTGCAATGTACAGCGCCGCTCCCTCTAATTTCCGCTTGGCTTGGGCCGCGCTTTCGCGTTAGGAATTTGCGCAACTTCTTGAAACGGCCAGTTTTGTAACGAGCCCACGGAGCAGTGGCGACTCTACACTGCGCCGCCGCCGAGGCGCATCTTGACCCAAAGCACGCTAGAGCCTTTGCCCGTTCGGGTACCCCGTTTCAAGTCCCTTGCGCCGTTGTATTGGGGTCTCGTCCTCACCATTGCGCTCGTTGCGGCAATTGTCGCTTCGATCTTCTGGGATAGCACGCGCAATCAGAATGACAATGCCTGGGTCCGTCACACGCTGGCGCTGCGCCAACAGCTCAGCGACGTGCTGACCTTGGTCCAGCGCGCCGAAAGTGCACAGCGCGGCTATCTGCTCACCGGACGCAACGAATATCTTCTACCGTACGGCAACGCGGTCGCGCAGTTGCCGGCGACGATCGCGCAGACGAACCGGCTTATCGGTTACAGCCCCGCGCAACAGCAGACATTTGCGCGGTTGCGCCAGCTTATCGACGGTAAGCTGAAAGAGACGCGCGAAGCGATTGACGATCGCAAGGCCGGCAAAATCGATGCGGCATTGGGGCTCGTTAATAGCGACGAGGGGCTTCGCCTCATGGACGGCATCGGGGCCGCTCTCGCCAGGATGCAAGCGGAGGAGGCGCGCGTTCTCGGCGTGCGGCAGGCGAACGCCGCAAGTTCCGCTGCCTTGTTGCAGGCGACGGTGGGCGCCGCCTTCATTCTCATCTGCGGCGTCGGCGCTATGGTCGGTTATTTCACGCATCGTTCGTTCTCGCAGCTGGCCGCCGCCCGCGACAGTCTCGCGAGGTCTAATGAAGAATTGCTGCGCGAGGTGGGCCGGCGTGAGCGCGCGGAAAGCCAGCTCCGGCAGGCGCAGAAGATGGAGGCGATCGGGCAATTGACCGGCGGCATCGCCCACGATTTCAATAATATGCTGGGCGTGATGTCGGGCTCGCTCGATATCATGCGCCGCGCCATCAAAAAGGGCGATTTTGCCATCGAGCGATTCATCGACGCGGCGGCGAGGGCCACCGAACGCGCCGCGATATTGACGCATCGCCTACTTGCTTTCGGGCGGCAGCAGCCGCTTGCGCCGGAGTCTATTGACGCCAACAAGATGATCGCCACCATGTCGGATCTGCTGCGTTCCACCTTGGGCGAGCAGATCCGGATCGAGACGGTTTCGGCAGGCGGATTGTGGACCACCTTCGCCGACGCGCATCAACTCGAAAACGCCATCCTCAACGTCGCGATCAATGCGCGCGACGCCATGCAGGACGGCGGCAAGCTGACGATCGAGACCTCCAATGCCTATCTAGACGAGGCCTATTGCCAGCAGAACGCCGACGTCGAGCCCGGGCAATTCGTGATGGTGGCGATTACCGACACCGGGCAAGGCATCCCGCCGGAAATCGTCAACCGGGTATTCGATCCGTTTTTTACCACCAAGCCGCCGGGTAAGGGCACTGGACTGGGGCTCAGCCAGGTCTACGGCTTCGTCAAGCAATCGCGTGGACACATCAAGATCTATTCGGAGGCCGCCAGCGGCACGACGGTGAAGATTTATCTGCCGCGCCTCATCGGCGGGGCGCAGCAGGTGAAACGCACCGCGGCGCCGCAAGTGCGCAGCGGCGACCGCGAGGAAGTCATTCTCGTCGTCGAAGACGATGTGTTGATGCGGCAAATGAGCGCCGAGGCGCTGCGCGACCTCGGTTATACGGTTTTCGACAGCGAGAATGCCGCCGAAGCATTGGCAATCATCGACGCTTCGCCGGAGATCCGATTGCTGTTCACCGATGTCGTAATGCCGGATGTCAACGGCAAGAAACTCGCCGACGAAGCGCTGCGCCGTCGCCCCGACTTGAAGGTGCTGTTCACGACCGGATATACGCGCAACGCGGTGGTGCACGGCGGGGTGCTCGATCCGGGCGTGAACTTCCTCAGCAAACCGTTCAGCCTCGAGCAACTCGCTTCGAAAGTGCGCGCCATTCTCGATGCGTGAACGCAAGCGCTTCGCTCACTCGCGTCCGAATGCCTTGCGCAATTCACTCTTTGCCCGTTCGATCGTGCGCCGCCGCGCAGCAGGCAAGTTTTTGCCCGCCCGATTGAGATAGAACGTCAGCATCGACATCGCCGATCGGAACGGGCTCGACTTGCGCCGCTTGCTGCGCTCGGCGGAAGCCTTCAGCGATTGGGCGATGCGCTTCGGGCTTTTGGATTCGAAGAGGTTCGGCGCAAGGTCGAGAGCGTCGCTCTCGCGCGTCACGCGCGCCGACCATTTTCGTACAGCCTTCTTGGTCATTGGGGCGGCTCTCACAGGCGCGGGTAATAGACAAGCGTGAACGCCACAACGATCGGCAGCAGTCCCCAGCCAAGCACGCAGCGGGTTGCATGCGGCGTGACGCCCTGTCGAGCTTCCGTCGCGGCGAGAACCGGAGCGCGGCGTGTCTTCCACCTCGTTTCGTTATTCATGACGCAATCTCCGGAACCAAGCAGAATCCTCAACGCGCCGCGGCCCGGCTTGTTGCACGCGGCCTAATTCGGCGGCCTTGCGCATGGATTTGATCCGGAACAAGGACGGCTTTCGGCCGTTTTGGGCGCGGGGGCCGGACAGTTGCGGAGATACCCATGCCGAAGATCAAAGACGCACATATCCTCCTCATCGCCACCACCGGATTCGAACAACTTGAACTGACGGTGCCGCGCGACGAGCTTCGTAAGGCGGGGGCAAAGGTCGACGTAGCAAGCCAGGATGGAA
>JASHUD010000089.1 GCA_030040215.1 Methylovirgula sp. | reverse complement strand
TGCGCAACGACCGGACTAAAGAGATTCATGACCTCTTGGTTCATTCTTTTCTCCTGATCTGCCGGCGCGGCGAAGGCCCAAGCGCAGGCGAGCATTCCTTTGCCGATCGCGATCGGCGGACGAAATCATCGACGCGGGCGGTCGCGCCACAATTGATTTTCATTCGGCCGCTTCCGCCGACGGCAGCGCCGCGGCCGGACGGACCGATGTGTTGAGCTCGACGTTGAGGCCGAGCGAGCGCATTTCCTTGACGAGCACGTTGAAGCTCTCCGGAATGCCGGATTCGAACGTGTCGTCGCCGCGCACGATGGACTCATAGACTTTGGTGCGGCCGGCCACGTCATCGGACTTCACCGTCAGCATTTCCTGCAACGTGTAAGCGGCGCCGTAGGCTTCGAGCGCCCAGACCTCCATCTCGCCGAAACGCTGGCCGCCGAACTGCGCCTTGCCGCCCAGCGGTTGCTGGGTGACGAGGCTGTAGGGGCCGATCGAACGCGCATGGATCTTGTCGTCGACGAGGTGATGCAGCTTCAACATGTAGATGTAGCCGACGGTCACCTTGCGGTCGAAAGTTTCGCCCGTGCGCCCGTCGTAGAGCGTCACCTGGCCGCTCGGATCGAGACCGGCGCGCTCGAGCATTTCCACGATGTCGTGCTCATGCGCGCCGTCAAAGACCGGCGTGGCGATCGGCACGCCATTGCGCAGGTTTTCGGCGACCTCGATCAAGGTCGTCTCGTCCAGAGCATCGACCTCTTTCTTGGCGCCATAGATCTCGCCGAGCTTTTGACGCACCGGCGCGACGTCCTTGTTGCGCAGATAGAGATTGACGGTCTCCGCGACTTGGCGGCCGAGGCCGGCGCAGGCCCAACCGAGATGCGTCTCCAGAATCTGCCCGACGTTCATGCGACTCGGCACGCCGAGCGGGTTCAGCACGATATCGACCGGCGTTCCGTCGCCGAGGAAGGGCATATCCTCCTCCGGCACGATCTTGGAGACGACACCTTTGTTGCCGTGCCGGCCGGCCATCTTGTCGCCCGGCTGAATCTTGCGCTTCACGGCGACGAAGACTTTCACCATCTTCATTACGCCGGGCGGCAGTTCATCGCCGCGTTGCAGCTTCTCGACCTTGTCGAGGAAGCGGCTTTCGAGCCCCTTCTTCGCCTCGTCGTACTGGCGGTGCATCGCCTCGGTCTCGGCCATGAGCTTGTCGTCTTCGACCGCGAACGTCCACCATTGGGCGCGTGGATAGGCTTCCAGCACCTCTTTGGTGATCGGCGTGTCCTTCTTCAAACCCTTGGGTCCGGCGACCGCGACCTTGCCGACGAGCAATTCGGAAAGCCGGCTGTAGACGTTACGGTCGAGGATCGCGAGCTCGTCGTCGCGGTCCTTGGCAAGCCGCTCGATCTCTTCGCGCTCGATCGCCTGGGCACGTTCGTCCTTCTCGACGCCGTGCCGGTTGAAGACGCGCACTTCGACGATGGTGCCTTGCACGCCCGGCGGAACGCGCAGCGAGGTGTCGCGCACGTCGGACGCTTTCTCGCCGAAGATGGCGCGCAGCAATTTCTCTTCCGGCGTCATCGGGCTTTCGCCCTTCGGGGTGATCTTGCCGCACAGAATGTCGCCGGCCTGCACCTCGGCGCCGATATAGACGATGCCCGCTTCATCGAGATTCTTCAGCGCCTCTTCCGAGACGTTGGGAATGTCGCGGGTGATCTCTTCCGGACCGAGCTTGGTGTCGCGCGCCATCACCTCGAACTCGTCGATATGGATCGAGGTGAAAACGTCGTCCTTGACGATCCGCTCGTTGAGCAGGACCGAGTCTTCGAAGTTGTAGCCGTTCCATGGCATGAAGGCGACGAGCACATTGCGGCCGAGCGCCAAATCGCCGAGATCGGTCGAAGGACCGTCGGCGATGACGTCGCCCTGGCGCACGAAATCGCCGACCCGCACCAGCGGTTTCTGGTTGATGCAGGTCGATTGGTTCGAGCGCTGGAACTTCAAGAGCCGATAGATGTCGACGCCCGGCTTGCTCGGATCGGTCTCCTCTGTGGCGCGCACGACGATACGCGTCGCATCGATCTGATCGACGTAGCCGGTGCGTCGCGCCGCGATCGCCGCGCCCGAATCGCGCGCCACGACGGATTCCATGCCGGTGCCGACCAGCGGCGCATCCGCCTTGATGAGCGGCACAGCCTGGCGCTGCATGTTCGAACCCATCAGCGCCCGGTTGGCGTCGTCGTTCTCAAGGAACGGAATCAACGCCGCGGCAACCGAGACAATCTGCTTCGGCGACACGTCCATGAAATCGACGCGGTCGGCCGCCGCCATGACCACGTCGCCGGCATGCCGACAAACGACCAGGTCTTCGGTCAAGGTCCGTTTCGCATCGACGGGGGCGTTCGCCTGGGCAACGTAGTGCTTGGCCTCTTCCATCGCCGAGAGATAGACCACCTCGTCGGTCACGCGGCCGTCCTTGACGCGCCGGTACGGCGCTTCGATAAAGCCGTATTTGTTGACGCGCGCGAAGGTGGCGAGCGAGTTGATGAGGCCGATGTTCGGCCCTTCCGGCGTTTCGATCGGACAGATTCGTCCGTAATGGGTCGGATGCACGTCGCGCACCTCGAACCCGGCGCGCTCGCGCGTCAGGCCGCCCGGGCCGAGCGCCGAGAGACGCCGCTTGTGGGTGATCTCGGAGAGCGGATTGGTCTGGTCCATGAACTGCGAGAGCTGCGAGGAGCCGAAGAACTCGCGCACCGCCGCCGCCGCCGGCTTGGCATTGATCAAGTCCTGCGGCATCACCGTGTCGATATCGACCGAGGACATGCGCTCCTTGATGGCCCGCTCCATGCGCAACAGGCCGAGCCGATATTGGTTCTCCATGAGTTCGCCGACCGAGCGCACCCGACGGTTGCCGAGATGATCGATGTCGTCGATTTCACCGCGTCCGTCGCGCAGATCGACGAGGGCGCGCACCACCGCGATGATGTCGGCCTTGCGCAGCACGCGCATCGTATCGGGCGCATCGAGGTCGAGGCGCATATTCATCTTGACGCGGCCGACGGCCGAGAGATCGTAACGTTCCGAATCGAAGAACAACGAATG
>JASHUD010000088.1 GCA_030040215.1 Methylovirgula sp. | reverse complement strand
ATTCCCGCTGTCATCGCCTTCCAAAAATCGCAGCCGATCGACGGTTTCGTCGGGGCATTGCCGGAGAGCCAGATCCGCGGCTTCGTCGAAAGGCTGATCGGGCCGCTCGGCAATGAGGATTCGCGCGCCGCGGCCGAAGCGGCGATGGCAGGCGGCGATGCCGCCGGGGCGGCGGAAAAGTTCGCCGCTCTGCTTGGCGACGATCCCGGCGATCTCGCCGCCTTAGGCGGCCTGGTCAAGAGCTCCGTCGCCCTGGGGGAACTGACGACCGCCGAAAATCTGTTGAAGCAGATTCCCTCTGGATCGGAGAACGATCCATCGATCGCGGCGGCGCGTGCCGCGCTCGAAAACGCGCGGCAGGCCGCGTCCGTGGGCGATGTCGGCGAACTTGCCCGTCGCGTCGCAGCGGAACAAAACGATCATCAGTCCCGTTTGGATCTTGCGGTGGCGCTGAATGCGCGCGGCAGGCGCGAAGAAGCGGCGGATGCGCTGCTTGAAATCATCAAGCGCGACCGCACCTGGGCGGACGGCTCCGCTCGCAAGCAATTGCTGCAATTCTTCGAAGCGTGGGGCAGTATGGACCCGGCGACGATCGCGGCGCGCCGCAAACTTTCGACGTTGCTCTTCGCCTAGAGGAAGAAGCCGATCAGGAATGAAGGAATGAACGTCACCACCTACCTCTCGGCCGCTGAGATGCCCGAGGTCATTGCGGTCTTTCCGCTTGCCGGCGCGCTTCTCCTGCCGCGCGCCCGCATCCCGCTCAACATTTTTGAGCCGCGCTATCTCGCGATGGTCGAGGATGCCTTGCGGGGCGACCGGATTATCGGCTTGATCCAGCCCGCGACCGAGGAAGCAGAAACCCCGGTGCTCCTGCCGGTCGGCTGTGCGGGGCGGCTCACCCAATTTGCCGAGACCGGCGACGGGCGCTATCTCGTCACGCTTACCGGCATCGCCCGCTTTCGCATCGTCGAGGAGATCGCCGCGTCGACTCCGTATCGCCAATGCCGCGTCGCGTTTTCGGGTTTTCAATCGGACTTTACGCCGCGCGACGGCGAAGAAGCCGTCGATCGTGCCCGCGTACTCGAGACCTTGCGCCAATTCGCCGATGCCAACGACCTGCAGATCGATTGGCAGAGCATTCGCGAGGCGCCGAACGAAGCCCTCGTCAATGCGCTGTCGATGATGAGTCCTTACGGGCCGAAAGAGAAGCAGGCGCTGCTGGAGGCGCCAAGCCTCAAACGCCGCGCCGAGGTTCTTGTCGCCATCACCGAAGTTGAACTTGCCCGCAGCAAGCGGGCGCCGACGCTGCTGCAATAACCAACCCGGAGTGAGCGCCATGGCCGACAAGGATCTCAAGCAGGGTGAGCCGGAGGCGTCGCGGATCGATCCGCGGCTTCTCGAAATTCTCGTTTGCCCGCTTACCAAGACGACGCTCGAATACGACGCCAAACAGCAGGAACTGATTTCCCGCGCCGCCAAGCTCGCCTATCCTATCCGCGACGGGATTCCCATCATGCTGCCGGAAGAGGCGCGCTCGCTCGAGGATTGAACGCGGTTCATGGCGAATGCCATCGACAATCTCCTCATGATTCTCGATCTGGAGAGGATCGAGCACAACATCTTCCGCGGCCACAGCCCGCAGGTAGGCTGGCAACGCGTCTTCGGCGGGCTCGTCATCGCCCAAGCGCTGGTCGCGGCGGCGCGCACCGTCGAGGGGCGCGCACCGCACTCGCTTCACGCCTATTTCCTGTTGGCCGGCGACCCTTCGGTGCCGATCGTCTATGAAGTCGATCGTATCCGTGACGGCGGCAGTTTCACGACGCGCCGCTGCACCGCAATTCAGCATGGGCGGCCAATTTTTGCACTTTCTGCCTCTTTTCAGATCAGTGAGCATGGGCTTGACCATGCTCTTTCCATGCCGGACGTACCCGCACCGGAAGATCTGCCGAGCGAAACCGAACTTTATGCCCAATTCGGCGGCATGTTTCCCGAGCCGATGCGCCGCTGGTTCGCGCAGGAGCGGCCAATCGAGGTCCGTCCCGTCGATCTCGCCCATTACCTGGGACAAAAGCGTGCCGCGCCGGTCCAATATGTATGGCTACGGGCGAGCGGCGCCCTTCCCGACGATCGCGCCGTGCATCGCGCCGTGCTTGCCTATCTCTCCGACATGACGCTCCTCGACAGCGCGCTGGTCGCGCACGGCCGCACCATCTTCGAGCCGGATCTGCAGGTCGCGAGCCTCGATCACGCGTTGTGGTTTCACCGGCCGTTCCGCGCCGACGAATGGCTGCTCTATGCCCAAGACAGTCCGAATTCGGGAGGCGCGCGCGGCCTGACGCGCGGCCTGATTTATAGCCGCGACGGCAGTCTCGTCGCGTCGGTCGCGCAGGAAGGCCTGATCCGCATCCGCCGCAAGTCGACCTGAGATTCCGCGGCGCGGATCGCTGGCCCATGGCTTGCTTTCGAAGGCTCTTGACCATGCCGGCCCGCATTCCGCGTTATCGGTCGGGCACATGGTTGTGATCGAGGCGATCCGGTTTGCCGCGTACCGCCTAGTCGCTGGCAAGATGAGAACGCAATGACTCCGAACCTGAGGCACTCGGACCGCCAAAGCTTCCGCAGCGCGGCTTGCCGCTCGGTTAGGCGTTCGATCCGGATCCGCGCTCCCTGGAGGACCCAATGAAAATTGTGACGGCGATCATCAAACCGTTCAAGCTCGACGAAGTAAGAGAGGCGCTCACCACGCTCGGCGTGCATGGCATGACGGTGAGCGAAGTCAAAGGCTATGGGCGTCAGAAGGGCCACACCGAAATCTATCGCGGGGCCGAATATGCCGTGAACTTCCTTCCCAAGCTCAAGATCGAGGTCGCGATATCCGGCGAACTCGTGGATCGGACGATTGCCGCAATCACCGCGGCGGCGCGCACCGGTGAAATCGGCGACGGCAAAATTTTCGTCAGTTCGCTCGATGAGGTCGTGCGCATCCGGACCGGCGAAAAAGGCAGCGACGCCATCTAACCTCAACCGATATCAGCGGGAGATAGATATGAAGTTGATTCCGTCTTTCCGGGCGGCTGGGGAAAATTGTACAAAATCGGCGCGCCTTACGTTTGCAGCGATTCTTTGCGTAGGCCTAAGTGCGGCCGGTATTTTGTCCGCCGGCAACGCCGTGCATGCACAGACTCCGGCGCCGCCCGTGACGAGCCCGATGGCGCCGGCCGCGGCGCCAGCTGTTGCGCCTACGGCGACGCCGGCTCCTGCCGCCGCCGCACCGGCTGCTTCTCCGCCGCCGGCCTGCGATGCCAATCACCTGACCGTATGTACGCCCAATAGCGGCGACACCGCATGGATGCTGACCTCCATGGCGCTCGTCCTGATGATGACCATTCCCGGTCTCGGGTTGTTCTATGGCGGCATGGTGCGCAAGAAGAACGTCGCCGACACGGTGATGACGAGTTTCGCGGTCACCTGCGTGGTGACGGTCGTCTTCGCCGTCGTGAGTTACAGCCTGGCGTTCCGCGCCGGGACGCCGTTCATCGGCGGATTGGATCGAGCCTTTCTGCAAGGCATCCTGAGCGACGCTTCGAACAATACCGGCAACCCCAATCCGCTCGCCCCGACGATTCCCGAAGACGTCTACATGTGCTTCCAGATGACGTTCGCGATCATCACGCCGGCGCTGATCGCCGGCGCTTTCGCGGAGCGCATGAAGTTCTCGGCGATGCTGATCTTCATGACGCTCTGGGCGATTTTCGTCTACGCGCCGATCGCCCACTGGGTGTGGGGCCCCGACGGGTTCCTGGCAAGCGGCAACCCGAAGGCGCTCGTCCACGTCCTCGACTTCGCGGGCGGCACGGTGGTGCACGTCAATTCCGGCGTCGCCGGGTTGATGTGCGCTTTGATGCTCGGCAGACGCAAGGACATAGGGCCCCCGCACAACGTGGTATTGACCTTCATCGGCGCCTCGCTGCTGTGGGTCGGCTGGTTCGGCTTCAACGCCGGCTCGGCGGTCGCCGCCAACATGCAAGCCGGCATGGCAATGACCGTGACGCAGATTGCCACTGCCGTCGCGGCGCT
Organism: Methylovirgula sp.; assembly: GCA_030040215.1. GTDB lineage: Bacteria > Pseudomonadota > Alphaproteobacteria > Rhizobiales > Beijerinckiaceae > Methylovirgula. Next base: position 2,462 of record JASHUD010000088.1, on the reverse strand, counting down.
CACCTGGATGTTCGTCGAATGGGCGCATCGCGGCAAGCCGACGCTCGTCGGCATTTGTTCCGGCGCGGTCGCCGGGCTCGTGGCGATCACGCCGGCGTCGGGCTTCGTCAGCCCGGTCGGCTCGATGGCGATCGGCGTCGCGGTCGGCATATTCTGCTACTTCACGGCGACCATCGTGAAAGGCTGGATCGGCTATGACGATGCACTCGATTGTTTCGGCGTGCACGCCTGCGGCGGCGCGCTGGGCGCGATTCTGACCGGCGTCTTTGCGATCAACCAGTACGGTGGTACGCCTGGACTGATCGAAGGCAACCCCGGCCAGGTCGTCAACCAGCTGATCGGCGTCGGCATCGTGATCGCCTACGATGCGGTCGTTTCGCTGATCATTTTGTTCCTCATCGATGTGGCGGTCGGCCTGCGCGTCAGCCCCGAAGTCGAACGCGACGGGCTGGATCTCGCGCTGCATGGCGAGGTCGTCCAATAGTCCGCGGTTCCTCCTCGCTGGACAGACTTGGGGCTCCTTCGGGAGCTCCTTTTTCATGGTGAGAACTCTCGTTAGCAACGTTCGGCCTAAATGTCTGGAAACTCAGGAACTAAAGTGCAATGGGATCAACGATAACGGCGGTGAAAGATTAAACCGCTTTTAACCGCATTTCTTTAGCCTAAACGCGATCGCCGGTTCTCGCAGCCCCGGGGCTTCGTTGACCGCGCGTCCCTTTGACCGCGGTCATTCAGGCGCAAATTGATGCGGACGACGACCAGCTTCACGGCCCTGGATCGCATCCCCGATCCGTTGCGCGCCTTCGCGGCGCGGCGCGCGGCGGAATTCGTCGGATTTGCGCTGGTCGTCGGTACCGGCGCGCTGGCGCTGGCGCTGCTTACCTGGTCGGTTCAGGACCCGAGCCTCAATCACGCGACCGACCGACCGGTGCACAATCTGTTGGGCGTGCCCGGCGCGATCACTGCCGATCTCATCATGCAGCTATTGGGGCTCGCGGCGCTCGCTTTGCTTGTACCGTTGGCGATTCTCGGCTGGCGGCTCGTAACGGCGCGCCGTCTCGACCGGCTCGCGCGACGGTTGCTGTTCTGGCTCATCGGCGGTCTCGCGGCGGCCGGGTTTGCCGCGGTCCTGCCGGTGACCAGCCGCTGGCCGTTGCCGACCGGACTGGGCGGCGTCCTGGGCGATGCCATCGTCTATGTGCCGCGCCGTATTTTCGCCGGCCATGCGGCGATCCTGCTCGGCTTTGCAATCGGCTTTGCCACGGTGGCGATTCTGGCGCTCACTGCCAGCGTCGGCCGACCACGCGAACAACCGGATTTCGAGGACGACGAGGACGAAGCGCCACGCGCGGCGGCCGGGGAGGACGAGGACAGCGCAGGAGATCCGAGCTTCGCGCTCGTGCTGGCCGGCGGTTTCATTCATGGCGTGTTGACGTTGAAGGCGGCGATTGCTCGCGGCCTTTTGATGCGTTCGCGCCAGCGGGCAAGGCCGACGCTTGCGCCGTGGCAAGACGCGGCGCGCCGCGTCGGGCCGGCGCTCGATCAGCGTTTCCTGCGCGAAGGTCCGAACTTCGATTCGAGTTTCTTCGATGCGAGCAGCTACGCACCGCCCGCGGCGCGCGCCGCCGCGCAGGCCGGCAATGCCGCGGCGGAGCCGGTGAGCCGCGTCACGCCCGGAGTAGGAACTTTGAGGAGCGGACAGCGTCTGGCGCGCGAGATCCAGCCCTCGATGCTCGATCGCTTTGGACAGGGTAAATATCAGTTGCCGCAGCTTTTGATGCTCAGCGAGCCGAAGCGGCCGGCGGCGGGAAGGGTCTCCGAGGAAGCCTTGCAGCAGAACGCCCGGCTGCTGGAGGGCGTACTCGAAGATTTCGGCGTCAAGGGCGAGATCATCAACGTGCGGCCGGGGCCGGTCGTGACGCTGTACGAACTCGAGCCGGCGCCGGGCATCAAGTCGGCGCGGGTCATCAGTCTCGCCGACGATATCGCGCGTTCGATGTCGGCGGTGTCGGCGCGCGTCGCCGTCGTCCAAGGCCGCAACGCAATCGGCATCGAATTGCCGAACCAGCGCCGCGAGATGGTGTACCTGCGCGAGCTCCTGGCCTCGCAGGATTTCGAAAAGACGAAATACACGCTCGCCGTCGCGCTCGGCAAGACGATCGGCGGCGAACCGATCATCGTCGATCTCGACCGCATGCCGCACTTGCTCGTCGCCGGCACGACGGGATCGGGCAAGTCGGTCGCCATCAACACCATGATCCTGTCGCTGCTCTACCGGCTGCGGCCCGATGAATGCCGGCTCATCATGGTCGATCCGAAGATGCTCGAACTTTCCGTTTATGACGGAATTCCGCATCTGCTGACGCCCGTCGTGACCGATCCGAAGAAGGCCGTCGTGGCGCTCAAGTGGGCGGTGCGCGAGATGGAGGACCGCTACAAGAAAATGTCGAAACTCGGCGTGC
>JASHUD010000087.1 GCA_030040215.1 Methylovirgula sp. | reverse complement strand
CCGTGTTTGCGCATATGCTCGAGAACGTAGCGGTCGCCGACCGGCGTACGGGCGAGTTCGAGGCCGATGCTTCCGAGATAGCGCTCGAGGCCCAAGTTCGACATCAGCGTCGCGACGACCCCGGACCGTTTCAGCCGGCCGTCCTCTTTCCAGCCCGCGGCGATCGCCGCCATCACCTGATCGCCGTCGACCACTTTGCCGCGCTCATCGACGATGATGACCCGATCGCCGTCGCCGTCGAGCGCAATGCCGAGGTCGGCACGCATTTCGCGAACTTTGGCGGCGAGCGTCTCCGGGGCGGTGGAGCCGACCTTGCTGTTGATGTTGAACCCGTCCGGCTTGACGCCGATCGAGAAGACCTCGGCGCCGAGCTCCCACAAGGCTTCGGGCGCGACCTTGTAGGCGGCGCCGTTGGCGCAATCGACGACGATGCGCAGCCCGTCGAGGGTGAGATTGCCGACCAGCGTCCGCTTGGCAAACTCGATATAGCGGGCCCGGTCGCCTTCGACGCGCATGGCGCGGCCGAGATCGGCCGGTTTCGACAGTTTCAGGGAAATTTCCGGATCGAGCAGAGCGTCGATCTTGGCCTCGATCTCGTCCGACAGCTTGTAGCCGTCCGGGCCGAACAATTTGATGCCGTTATCCTCGTACGGATTGTGCGAGGCGGAGATCATGACGCCGACGTCGGCGCGCATGGAATGGGTGAGCATGGCGACGGCGGGAGTCGGCATCGGCCCGAGCAGAAGCACGTCGACGCCGACCGAAGTGAATCCCGCCACCATGGCGTTCTCGATCATATAGCCGGAAAGCCGCGTATCTTTGCCGATGACCGCCCGATGCCGGTGCTCGCCGCGCTGGAAGAGCACGCCGGTCGCCTGGGCGACCTTCATGGCAAGATCCGGGGTGATGACTTTGTTGGCGAGGCCGCGGATGCCGTCCGTGCCGAAATATTTACGATTCATGGATGCTTCTCGTTCGACGGCCGCGTAATCGGCCTTGCGAAAACGCGTCGCCGCGTTTCTACCGTATTTTGCCGGGCATTTCTAATCCGCCCGGTAACACGCATTTTCGGCAATAAATCCTTGCCATCTCCAAACTTTGGCCGAACTGCGTCTTATGGTAAGTTTTACCGCTAATAGTCCATGAATCGCTGGCGAGCATTGCAATGACAGGGAACAAAGGCGCGATCGCGCTGGTTGCGGCCGGCACGCTGATTTTGGGTTGCTGCTTGGCGCGACCGGCCATGGCGCAGGACTCGACGATGCCGCCGGCCGATGTCGGCGCGCCCGGCGCATCCGACCAATACGGCGCACCGGGCGCATCGGATCAATACGGCGCGCCGGATCAGTCCGGCGCTCCGGAGACTGGCGCGGGCGGCTCCGACGCCGCGAGCCTGCTTCTTCGGGTCGAGCGACTCGAGGACCAGATCCGCCAGATGAACGGACAGATCCAGCAGATGCAGTTCGACAATCGCAAGCTCGCCGATCAATTGCGCAAGTTCCAGGAGGACGTGGACTTCCGGTTCCAGGAAGGCGGCCATAAGGGGCTGCCGAGGCACGAAGACTCGGGCGCTCTTGCGGCTCCGGCGCCGCCGCTTGCCAATACGCCCATGGGTACCACGCCGATGGGCGACGCGACGCAATCGGCGGCTGTTCCCATGGCACCTTCCGAAACGGCCCGGAGACACGACGATGCGTTCGATCCGCGCACCGATCCGAACGCGCCCGGCGCGCCGCGCCCGCTCGGCACGACGCCGCCGAGCGCTCCCTTGCCGCCCGATACGGCGAGCGCGGCAGATTCGGATGCGCCGATTAACCTGCCGAGCAGCGGCTATAACGCCGCGCCGGCAGCGTCGGCCATGTCGCAGTCCGGTGCCCCGGCGGGGGCGGTCACGACGCCGCGTGGGACGATGCTCGCCAGCACCGAGGTCAGCTCTCCCAAAGAAGAATTCGACGTTGCTCTGGGGTACTTCCGGCAAAAGGATTATGACAACGCGCAGAAGAGCTTCTCGGCCTTTCTTGAGAAGAATCCGAAAACCCACTGGACATCCGACGCGCTCTATTATCTCGGCGAGACCTATTACGAACGCGGCCGGCAGCGCGAGGCCGCCGAGCAATATCTGAAGATCTCGACCGATTACGCGAATTCGCCGGTCGCGCCGGAAGCGATGCTGCGGCTCGGCGAATCGCTGCATGCGCTCGGTGCCAAGGAACAGGCTTGCGCCACCTTCAGCGAAGTGCCGCGCAAATATCCGAACGCTTCGGCCGCCGTGAAAGCCGGCGCCGAGCGCGAGGCCAAGCGCGCCCAATGTTGAGTTCCGCGCCGGCCGGTGTGCTTGCGGAGCCGGCGGCGAACCTCGATCCGTTTACGCCGGCGGAAATCGCCGCTTTGTTTGCGCCGCTCGCCGGGTCGCGCGGCGCGCTGCTCGCCGTCTCGGGCGGTCCCGATTCGGTTGCCATGATGTTGCTGGCCGCGACGTGGGCCGAAACTTCCAAGGTAAAGCTTGCGGTTGCAACGGTCGATCATGGCCTGCGGGAAGGGTCGCGCCGCGAAGCCGAGGCGGTCGCCGCCTGGGCGCAAGCGCTCGGCTTGCCGCATCGCATCCTCGCCTGGGAAGGCCAAAAGCCGACGGCGGCCATTCAAGAGCGGGCGCGCGAGGCGCGTTACGATTTGCTTTTCGGGCACGCGCGCGAAATCGGCGCCCACCATCTTCTGACCGCGCATCACGCCGACGATCAAGCCGAGACGATTCTGTTTCGCCTGTTGCGGGGCAGCGGGATTGCCGGACTTGCCGGAATGCCGGTCGCGGCCGAGCACGCCGAGATCGTCCATCTGCGGCCCTTCCTTGCTTATTCCAAAGAGGCGCTGATCGGGGTTTGCACTGCGCGCCGCCACGCCTTCTTCCGCGACCCATCGAACGAGAATTCGAGCTTTGCCCGAACGAGGCTACGCCGTCTTCTTCCGCTTTTGGCAGAAGAGGGATTGACCCGCCAAACCTTGCTGCGGCTCGGCCGCCGCGCCGCGCGGGCGGAGTCCGCGCTTGCCGCATTTGCCGAAATCCTGCGCGGATCGTTGCAAGGGGTGCATAGGGACGGCCGGTTCCGCGCGCCGATTGGTCATCTGCGCGACGTGCCGGAAGAGATCATGCTGCGTTTCGTTGCGCACGAGATCGAGGCGCTCGGCGGCAAAAACGTGCGCCTCGAGCGGCTCGAATCTCTGCTCGAAGGGCTACGCGGCGCCTTGCGCGCCGGTTCGTCCTGGCGCGGCACGCTGGGCGGCATGCGGCTCGCGCTCGACGACGGCGTCCTGACGATCGCCGCGGAAAAGCCGCGCCGTCGCGGTATACAGAGCGGGGTGCGGGATCGGGCTTTTCCGCAGGCCGGAGATGTCGATGGCCGCGACCCGCTTTGATAAGTTCCCTTGGCAAGCAACCCTGCGACGCCTAAATTAGTTCAGCTGGCGCCGGGGAGCGCCGTAGGGAAATGGTGATTTGCCCTATTGTTCGGCAAATCGGCCTGGCACGGGTCGCAGATGAATCCCAACTTCCGGAATTTCGCCCTCTGGGTCATCATATTTTTGCTTGTCGTGGCTCTGGTCATGCTGTTCCAGAACCCCGGTCAGCATGCGCCGACGCAGGATGTCACCTTCAGCCAGCTGTTGAGCGAGGTCGATCAAGGCCACGTCCGCGAGGTGACCATCGCCGGCAACGAGATCACCGGCCATTTCAACGACAATCGCGTTTTCTCGACCTATGCGCCGAACGATCCGACGCTGGTGCAGACGCTGATCAAGAATCACGTGGCGATTTCCGCCAAGCCGCCGTCGGACGGCAATAGCTGGCTCGTGACGCTGCTCGTCAACGGCCTGCCGCTGATCGCCTTCCTCGGCGTGTGGATCTTCCTCTCCCGGCAAATGCAGGGGGCGGGCGGCAAAGCCATGGGCTTCGGCAAATCCAAGGCGAAATTGCTGACCGAGGCGCACGGCCGCATCACCTTCGAGGACGTGGCCGGCGTCGACGAGGCCAAGGAGGATCTCGAGGAGATCGTCGAGTTCCTGCGCGATCCGCAGAAATTCCAGCGCCTCGGCGGCCGCATTCCGCGCGGCGTGCTGCTCATCGGTCCGCCCGGCACCGGCAAGACGTTGCTCGCCCGCGCCATCGCCGGCGAAGCCAACGTGCCGTTCTTCACCATTTCGGGCTCCGACTTCGTCGAAATGTTCGTCGGCGTCGGCGCCTCGCGCGTGCGCGACATGTTCGAGCAGGCGAAGAAAAACGCGCCTTGCATCATCTTCATCGACGAGATCGACGCGGTCGGCCGGCATCGCGGCGCGGGCCTCGGCGGCGGCAACGACGAACGCGAGCAGACGCTGAACCAGTTGCTCGTCGAGATGGACGGGTTCGACGCCAACGAAGGCATCATCCTGATCGCCGCGACCAACCGGCCCGACGTGCTCGATCCGGCCTTGCTGCGGCCCGGCCGTTTCGATCGGCAGATCAGCGTTCCCAATCCGGACGTGACCGGCCGCGAGCGAATCCTGAAAGTGCACGTGCGCAAGGTGCCGCTGGCTCCCGACGTTGATCTGAAGACGCTGGCGCGCGGCACGCCCGGCTTTTCCGGCGCCGATCTCATGAACCTCGTCAACGAGGCGGCATTGCTCGCCGCGCGGCGTGGCAAGCGCATTGTCACGATGGTCGAATTCGAGGATTCCAAGGACAAGATCATGATGGGCGCCGAGCGCCGCACCCTGGTCATGAGCGAGCAGGAGAAGATCCTGACCGCCTATCACGAAGGCGGCCATGCGATCGTGGCGCTCAACGTGCCGGCGACCGATCCCGTCCATAAGGCGACGATCATTCCGCGCGGCCGGGCGCTCGGCATGGTGATGCAGCTGCCGGAACGCGACAAACTGTCGATGAGCTACGAGCAGATGACCTCGCGTCTCGCCGTGCTGATGGGCGGCCGCGTCTCGGAGGAGATCGTCTTCGGCAAGGACAAGGTGACGTCCGGCGCACAGTCCGACATCGAAGCGGCGACCAAGCTGGCGCGCGCCATGGTGACCCGCTGGGGCTTCTCGGATCAGCTTGGCACCGTCATGTACGGCGACAACCAGGAAGAGGTGTTTCTGGGTTATTCGATGGGCCGGCAGCAGAGCATTTCGGAAGCCACTTCGCAAAAGATCGACGCGGAGGTGCGCCGCCTCGTCGAACTGGGACTTTCCGAAGCCACGAGGATCATCACCGAGAAGCGCAACGACCTCGAAACGCTCGCCAAGGGGCTTCTCGAGTACGAAACGTTGACCGGCGAAGAGATCATCGGGCTCTTGCAGGGCCGTCCGCCGATCCGCGAATCCACCGACGAGCCGCCGCCGGCGCCGCGCGCCTCGCCGGTCCCCGCGACCGGCCGTCAGCCGAAGCCAGGCCCCGAGCCGGGCCTCGAGCCGCAGCCGCAGGTCTGACGCCCAAACGCAAA
>JASHUD010000086.1 GCA_030040215.1 Methylovirgula sp. | reverse complement strand
CGTCGCGTCCGTCCGGGGCCCGTTTTGCGGCGATATAGGGCGGCAACGGCATCTGCCCGAAGGCGTCGATCGCCGCGTCGAGTTTCTCGTCCGCGACCGCGAAGCCAAGCAGAACTTCGCCTTCGTCGCCTTTCTCGAGTACCTCGGCTTCGAGTACCGCGCCGTCATGCGTGAAGACGACCGTTTCGCCTGCCTGCAATTTCTTCGCGCCCTTTGCGAGGGCAAGCCATTTTGCCGGTGCGACACGCTTGTGCAGCAAAACGTCGATTTTGGCCCGTGTCGCGCCGCGCACCCGCACCCCGAGGAGGCGGGCGGGGATCACCTCGGTATCGTTGACGACGAGGATGTCCCCCGGGCCGAGAAGTCCCGGAAGCTCGCGGATCGTCCGATCCTCGAATTTCTTCTCCGGACGGACAACCAACATCCGCGCCGCGTCGCGCGGCACAGTGGGCCGCAGCGCGATGCGTTCGGGCGGCAGATCGAAGTCGAAGAGATCGACACGCATAAAGGCGTTTGCTTCTCCATGCTTCGAGACGCACGCTTCGCGTGCCCCTCGGCATGAGCGCCCCTCACCCTCAGGTGCGACCCCGGATTTAATCCGGAGGAGCCTCGAAGGGCGAGCCGCGCTTCGGCGTCTTCAGCTCACCGTTGCGGAAATAATCTTGTCCGGATCTTTCACCGGTTCGCCGCGCTTGATCTTGTCGACGTTTTCCATGCCCGAGATCACTTTGCCCCAGACCGTATATTTGCGGTCGAGAAACCGCGCGTCGCCGAAGCAAATGAAGAATTGCGAATTGGCGGAATCTGGACTTTGCGCGCGCGCCATGGAGCAGGTGCCGCGCACATGCGGCTCGGCGTTGAACTCCGCCTTCAGGTCCGGATAGTGCGAGCCACCGGTGCCGGTGCCGTGCGGGCAGCCGGTTTGCGCCATGAATCCTTCGATCACCCGATGGAAGACGATGCCGTCATAGAATTTTTCGCCCGCCAGCTTTTTGATCTGCGCGACGTGGCCGGGTGCGATATCGGGACGCATCTCGATCACGACCTTGCCCTTTGTGGTATCGAGCGTGAGCGTATTGCCGGGTGCCGCCATGGCGAAACTCCTCCTGGACTTTGGTTGGTCCCTGCAATAATCGAAGCGGTGGGCAAGGTAAACCTGACGCGCTTGCCGGCCGCAAGCTTCGGCCTTGGTGCCCCCGAGCGCGGGGCAACGGATGCCTGGCCCACGACTGCCGAGGTGAATATGGCGGATTTACCTTCTGCTTCTCCCGATCTCGGCGAGGCCGCGACCCGCCGCGACTTCCTCTTCCTAGCGACGGGGGCGTTCGGAATCGTCGGCGCGGCGGCGGCCATCGTGCCGCTCATTTCGCAGTTCGAACCCGACGCCTCGACGATTGCCGCTGGCGGTCCGATCGACGTCGATCTGAAAAGCGTGGCACCGGGGCAGATGATCATCGTGCGCTGGCGCTCGCGTCCGATCTTCATCGTCAATCGTCCCGCCAAACTGCTTGCCACCTTGCAGAGCAAGCAGCTCGTCAATCTCTTATCCGATCCGAATTCGCAGAATCATCAGCAGCCGGAATATGCGGCCAACTGGCACCGCTCGATCAACCCGGAATATGGGGTGCTCGTCGGCATCTGCACGCATCTCGGCTGTATCCCTGAGTTCTTTCCCAACCCGAGTGCGACGACGCCGACCAACGCCTGGCCGGGCGGCTACTTCTGCCCGTGCCACGGCTCGAAATACGATCTGGCCGGCCGCGTCTTCAAAGGCGTCCCGGCTCCGTACAATCTGCCGGTGCCGCCGTATCACTTCGTGAACGCCACGACGCTCCGCATCGGCGAAAATCCGCCGGGCAGCAGCTACGATTTCGATTCGATCGTCCAGCTCTAGGCTACTTGGCGTCGGCGGCGAGCTGCATCTTCACGATCTTGTCGGGATTGGTGACCATCCCGTTGTTGTCTTTGTCGCCCTTCTTGATCTTGTCGACGACATCCATGCCGGAGACGACCTGGCCAAAGACGGTGTATTGGCCGTCGAGGAAATCGGAATCGGCGAGACAGATGAAGAACTGCGAATTGCCGGAATTCGGATCCTCGGCGCGCGCCATGCCGAGGGTACCGCGCTTGAAAGGCGCCTTGGAGAATTCGGCGGGCACATTGGGCAGATCCGATCCGCCGGTGCCGGTGCCGGTTGGATCGCCGGTCTGCGCCATGAACCCGTCGATCACCCGGTGGAAGACAATGCCGTTGTAGAAACCGCGCTTCGTGAGCGTCTTGATCTGCGCCACGGTCTTCGGCGCGAGATCGGGGCGCAGCAGAATGGTGATGCGGCCGTCTTTCGTGTCGAGATAGATGGTGTTTTGCAGGTCCGACGCGGCGGCGAGCGGCGCCGCGAAAAGCGTGAAGGCGAGGGCGAGAAAGAGACTGCGTCGATCGAATTTCATGATCCGTCCTTGAGAGTTTTGCGCACTTTTTCTGCGAGAGCAGCGGCGACCATATCGGGCACGAAGCTCGATACGTCGCCGCCAAGCAAAGCGATTTGCCGGACCAATGTCGCCGCAATGTGGCGGACGCCGGGCGAGGCGGCGAGAAACACAGTCGGAATTTCCGGTGCTAACATGGCGTTTGCGCCGGCCATTTCCATCTCGTAGTCGAGGTCGGTGCCGTCGCGCAGCCCGCGCAGCAGCAGCGTTGCGCCCGCTTGCCGCGCGGCCGTGACCGCGAGGCCGGAAAAGGTGAGGACCGAAACCTTGCAGGACTGTGCGCCGCCAAGATGCGCACAGACACGGCGCACAAGCTCGGCGCGTTCCTCGGCGGAGAAAAGCGGCGTTTTGTCGGGATGCACGCCGATCGCCACCACAAGCTCGTCGCAAAACCGCGTGGCGCGCGTGATGATATCGACGTGGCCGTTGGTCAGCGGATCGAACGTGCCGGTGTAGAGCGCCTTGCGGATCATGCGCCTATGTAGCGAAGCAAGGATTGGGGAGCAAATGGATTGCGAACCGGACGAGTCACGTCCGCTTTTCCCTCTCCCAGGCTTATGCGGTCCTTAGGACGCCGGCGTACCGCCGATCGAGCGAGCCGCTAACCTTAGCGCCAGATAGTTAGGATTGTCAGTCGCACCGTGTTTACACAAAGCAACCGGAGCCCTACTTTGCAGCGAATTTGGCAGAGAAAGTTTACTATAAATTCCGCGTCTGTCGGTGAACTCGTTTGGCCCAATCCGAGACATTTTCAGCGGTGTTCGACCGGATCGGTCGGAAGCTTGAGACGCGCGACTTGATGTCGAACCTGCATGTTCGTGCAATGCAGCTTACCCATCGTGCACTCGCGCCGCTGGGATATCCGGGGATATCGCGGGTCCATGCTGCAATCAACAGATTGATGCGGCTCGGTTCGGACACCTTGATCCTCGAGAACGAGTCGCGCTTCATTTATCCGTCAGACGATTATTATTGGAACAGATTGCTCGACGCAGACTGGCTCTACGAGCCTGAAATTGACGCGCTGCTGCACGGGGCGCGTGCGCTGCCGTTCGTGTTTGTCGATTTAGGCGCTAATTTCGGCTACTGGAGCGCTCGCGTCGGGTCCGGTATGTACGGCGAACATTCCACGATCGCGGTGGAAGCCTCGGCGGCGAACTTGCCGCTCCTCAAGCGGAATACAAGCGGCCTGCTGTATCCGGTGTCGGTCCATCATCGGGCGGTGGACAGCATTTCTGGGAGAAGACTGCACCTATATGGCGGGCGTCATGCGGGCCGTTCGATCTGCAAGGACTGGCATGGAGCTTCCAATGAAGAAGGAGACGAGGTCACGACAATTTCCGTCGATGATCTTCTCACCCTCGAAAAGGTCGATGCTCGGCATACGCCGGTGCTCGTCAAGCTCGATGTGGAAGGTGCTGAAGACCGCGCGGTGCAAGGAGCCAGCAACACGCTCGCCGGTCAATCGGCGCTGATCATCGAAGACGCCGAGAAGCACGGAGTGAGCGGAGCAGTGCGTAGACTCTTCATGGACAGGACCATAACCCTGTACAAGTTTGATAACGATTGTTTCAAAACGATTCGCAACCTCGACGAGATCATGGATATGAAAGCGCGGCATTGGTCGTTCCAAAGCTGCGGCCTCAACCTCGTCGCCACAGCTTCTCTCATTTGGAAGAAAGCGATTTTGCCGAGCGCCGACCACTGAACGCACGGGTTCCTCTCTGCCCGGCTTTGGGCGGAGCGGAATGCCCTCACGTTTTGTCGCAGTTGGGGTTGCGCCTAATCCCCATCACCGCGTTCATCCTCCTCGCTGATGCGCTCGACGCCGACGACGCGTTCTCCGTCGGCGGTATTGAAGACGATGACGCCTTGCGTACTGCGGCCGGCGACGCGAATGTCTTCGACCGGGCAGCGGATCAGCCGGCCGCCATCGGTCACCAGCATGATCTCGTCGTTTTCTTCGACCGGCATCGAGGCGACGAGCGGCCCATTTCTCTGGTTGACCGCCATGGCGACGATGCCTTTGCCGCCACGGCCGGTGATCCGATATTCGAAGGACGAGGTGCGCTTGCCGTAGCCCTTCGAGGAAATCGTCAGGATGATTTCTTCCGCCGCCGACATTTGCGCGTAGCGTTCGGACGCGAGCGGCGCCGCTTGCGCCTCTTCGCCGCCGTTTTCCTCGCCCGGCGCCTCGCCGGCACTCTCGCTCGCGTTTTCCAGCGCGGTTTCGGTGACAGTCTCGCCGGCGATCGCGCGGCGCATCTTGAGATAGGCCATGCGCTCGCCGCTTTCCGCCTCGATATGGCGCAGGATGGCAAGCGAGATCATCCGGTCGCCTTCGCCGAGCGCGATGCCGCGCACGCCCATCGAATCGCGCCCTTTGAAGACGCGTACATCGGTGACCGGGAAGCGGATGCATTGGCCGTTGGCGGTGGTGAGCAGTACGTCGTCGCTCTCGGTGCAGATCTGCACGTCGACGATCTCTTCGCCTGCATCGAGCCGCATGGCGAGCTTGCCGGAGCGGTTCACCTGCGTGAAGTCGGAGAGTTTGTTGCGGCGTACCGTGCCGCCCGTGGTCGCGAACATCACGTCGAGCTTGCCCCACTGGGATTCGTCTTCGGGCAGCGGCATGATGGTCGTGATCCGCTCGCCCTGTTCGAGTGGCAGGATGTTGACGAGCGCCTTGCCGCGCGCTTGCGGGGCGGCCAGCGGCATCCGCCAGACTTTCTCTTTGTAGACCTGGCCGAGCGACGAGAAGAACAGAACCGGCGTATGCGTCGAGGCGATGAACAGCCGGGCGACGAAATCCTCATCGCGCGTCTGCATGCCGGCGCGGCCTTTGCCGCCGCGCCGCTGGGCGCGATAGGTCGAAAGCGGCACGCGCTTGATGTAGCCGGCATGCGAGACGGTGACCACCATGTCCTCGCGCTGGATAAGGTCCTCGTCTTCGAATTCGGCGTCGGTGTCGCTGTCGAGGATCAAAGTGCGGCGCGGCGTGGCATGCGCCGCCTTGATCGCCGCGAGCTCGTCCTTGATGATCGCGAAGACGCGCGCGCGCGAGCGCAGGATGTCGAGGTAATCGGTGATCTCGGCGGCGAGTTTCTGCAGCGCCTCGGCGATCTCCTCGCGGCCGAGCGCAGTCAACCGTTGCAGACGCAAATCGAGAATGCCGCGCGCCTGCGCCTCGGAGAGACGGCAAGTGCCGGATTCGGAAAGCGCATGGCGCGGATCGGCGATCAGCGCGACGAGCGGCGCCATGTCGTGCGCCGGCCAGTCGCGGTTCATCAAGGCTTCGCGCGCCGCCGCGGCGTCGGCTGAGGAGCGGATCAAACGCACCACTTCGTCGATATTGGCGACGGCGATGGCGAGCCCAACTTGCAGATGCGCCGCGTCACGCGCCTTGTTGAGCTTGAACTTGGTGCGCCTTGTGACCACTTCCTCGCGGAAATCGACGAAGGCGATCAAGAAATCCTTGAGGGTCAGCGTCTCCGGCCGGCCGCCGTTGAGCGCGATCATGTTCGCCGGGAAAGCCGATTGCAGCGCGGTGAAGCGCCAGAGCTGGTTCAGCACCACGTCGGCGACCGCGTCGCGCTTCAACTCGATGACGATGCGCATGCCGTCGCGGTCGGACTCGTCGCGCAGGTCGGAGATGCCCTCGATCTTTTTGTCGCGCACGAGTTCGGCGATGCGCTCGAGCAGCACCGCCTTGTTCACCTGATAGGGGATCTCGGTGACGATCAGCGCCTCGCGCTCCTTGCGGATCTCCTCGATTTCGACTTTGGCGCGCACCAGGATCGAGCCGCGCCCCAGATGATAGGCGGCGCGAATGCCGGCACGGCCGAGAATCGTGCCGCCGGTCGGAAAATCCGGGCCGGGCACGATGGCCATCAGATCCTCGATGGAAATGTCGGGCCGATCGATGAGCGCAACCACCGCATCCACAACCTCGCCGAGATTGTGGGGCGGGATGTTGGTCGCCATGCCGACCGCGATGCCGCCGGCGCCGTTAACGAGCAGGTTCGGATATTTGGCGGGGAGAACCGTGGGCTCGCGCTCGCGCCCGTCGTAGTTGGGTTGGAAATCGACCGTCTCCGCGTCGAGGTCGTCGAGCAAGGGGATTGCGGCGGTCGCCAGCCGCACTTCGGTATAGCGCTCGGCCGCGGGCGGATCGCCATCGACCGATCCGAAATTGCCTTGGCCGTCGATCAGGGGCAGGCGCATCGAGAAGGGCTGCGCCATGCGCACCAGCGCGTCGTAGATCGCGAGGTTGCCGTGCGGATGGTATTTGCCCATCGTGTCGCCGGTGACGCGCGCCGATTTGTTGTAGGCGCGATCCGGCGTGTAGTTGTTCTCGTACATCGAATAGAGGATGCGCCGGTGCACGGGCTTCAACCCGTCGCGCACGTCGGGCAGCGCGCGGCTGACGATCACGCTCATCGCATAATCGAGATAGCTACGGCGCATTTCTTCGGAAATGGAAACCGGCCGGATGTCGGAGCTAGGGGCTCTTCCGGAGTCGTCTTCAGTGGCCAAGGAAGGTCAATCCAGAGGGTTGGAAAGCGATGGATCGAATATAGGCGAATCCGCCCCAAATTGCCAGTTGCGGCGGCGCGGAACGTGGCGAAAAGACAACGTGTTTTCAAGCTGTTGCACGGGGCATCCACCGATGCACAGAAGCTTGCGGAACAGAACACTTTCCCGGCCGGAGCAAAGCTCCGAACCGGGATCCAGAGGCCGCAAATCGAAGCCGGAACGTTTTGTCCGCTTGCCCTGGACCCCGGTCCGCCCGCTTCGCAGGATCGTCCGGGAAGAGGCGCGTCAGAACGGAATGTCGTCGTCGATCATTTCCGCGACGCGGCCGGGACGTTTCTCCGCTTCCATCGGCGAAGAGCGGCCGAAATTGCCGGCGCTCTCCGGCGTGTCGCCGCGCTCCTCAGGCGCCTCGCTGCGCGCACCGCGGCTGTCGAGCAGCGTGAGTTCGCCGCGGAACCGCTGCAGCACGACTTCCGTGGTCTTGCGCTGGTTGCCGTCGCGGTCGGTATATTCGCGCGTCTGCAATTGGCCCTCGAGATAGATCTTCGAGCCCTTCTTGCAATATTGCTCGGCGATCTTGCCGAGGTTCTCGTTGTAGATGACGACGTTGTGCCACTCGGTGCGCTCCTTGCGCTCGCCGGTCGCCTTGTCGCGCCAGGAATCCGTCGTCGCCACGCTGAAACTGACCACGGAATCGCCCGAGTTCAACCGCCGCACTTCGGGATCGCGGCCCAAATTGCCGATCAAAATGACTTTGTTGACGCTTCCCGACATGGCACTTCTCCATCACTCTTAGAAAATCCATACAAACCTTATCCGCAACCTCGGGTCGGTGCGGACGGCGCGCTCTTTGTCCACAAGCGAATTGACGTCCACAAGCGAATTGACAAGCGCGGGCTCAAGTGTTCTACTTTTGTTCTAGCAGGCACGCTCGCCCCATGCAAGGGAATTCTGGGCGAACCCGGCGGCCTTGCACAGGGGATTTCGGCAGTTTGCCAGGATAGCGCGCTCGCGTCGGCGAGCGGGGGGAGGAAACCGTGGTGCGCAGTTCTTTCTTACTGATCGCGCTGCTGGCGGCGGCGCCGGCCTTCGCGCAGGAACCGACCGGGTGCACGTTCAAATGGCCGCTCGACAAAGAGCGCGCGCTGCTCGCCAAACCTTCGCAGGTCGCTTCGGGCAGCCAAGGCGTGCAGGCGCTGAGCCCGGTCGCGGTGGCCTTGCAGCCGCTTGCCGCTGCGAAATTGCCGCAGGCGCCGTCGCGCACGCCCCGATATTCCGATTCCTATGCCGGCTTCGTGCAAGCGTCGGCCCCGGCCAGCGCCGGCACCTATCGGATCACGCTCTCGCACGGAGCCTGGATCGACGTGATCCAGGACGGGCATGCGTTGCGATCCGTCGGCTTCACCAGCGCCAAAGGATGCGACGGCGTCGCCAAGAGCGTGAAGTTCGATCTCGCCGCCACCCCGTTCATCATCGAGCTCAGCGGGACGGCGGCGCACGCCATCGCGCTCGTCGTGACGCCGGATTGATGCGGCCGTTTACGAGGAGTTGCTAATTCGCTCGGCTTTCACCCCGCATCGAGCGCCGCCGCAGGCTTGCCGCGGTCGAGTTCGCCCCCGGAGCGTGCGATGACGATGGTCGTCACGCCATTGCCGATGAAATTCATGAGCGCCCGGCATTCGCTCATGAATTTGTCAATGCCGAGCAGGATCGCCATGCCGGGCACGAGGGAAGGGGAAATCGCCGAAAGCGTCGCGGCGAGGATGACGAAACCAGCGCCGGTCACGCCGCTTGCGCCTTTCGAGGCGAGCATAGCGACGACGAGGATCGTCGAACGGCCCATCGGGCGGCTTATTTCCCTCCGGCCCCGCCACACGTCATGGCCGGGTCGTCCCGGCCATCCAATCCGGATTCTGATCCAGGATCAAACGCCGATCCGGAATTGCCAGGCTTCTTCCGAGATGCGAAAAGGCGTTCGCCGGACGCGCGCAATCATGCAAAGCCTCGAGAATGTCGGTTTTCGATTACCGGATCAAAGTCGTCCCGGCCGTTCTGGCTATGGCAGTCGCTTTGATCGCGGGTATTGCCACGCAAGCGTTGACGCCTTCCCCCTATGACAGGGCCAAACGCTGGACGGCGCAAGGCGCCGCCTTCGTCGAAGGGCTGTTTGGCAAACCAAAGAGGACTGCCGCGTCCGATCTCGTTCCGGCCAGACAATCGCTGGACACGGTCCTGCTTCCCCTCTTCAAGGAAACCGTAACGCTGCCCGCCGACTCGGGTGTCGCGCCGATTGCCGGCGGGATCGCGACGTATGGCAACGACATCATCATCGCCGATCGGCTCGGCGCCTTCTTCAAAGTCAGCGATCATGGCGCGAAGATCGCGAAACTGGCCCTGCCTGCGTTGCCCAACCATGTTGCCGAATACCTGCGATTCGCGTGGCGGATCAATGTCAGCGGCTTTCGCGTGCACGACGTGAAAGCGCGGCGCGAACCGGCGGGGCTGCGGCTCTTCGTGTCGTTCGAAAACTTCCTGCCCGATCGCCGGGCGACCGATCTGGCGCTCGCAACAATTCTT
>JASHUD010000085.1 GCA_030040215.1 Methylovirgula sp. | reverse complement strand
TCCGGATTGACGGTGCGCGAATAGACATAATCCGGCACTTCTTGCGCCGGGTCTTCCAGCACTTTGCCTTCCGAAGACGTGTGCAGCAGGTTGGCATCGACCGAGAACGGCGCCTCGCCGCGCTTATCCTTGGGCGTAGGAATCTGGTTCTTCTCGGCGAAGGCGAGCAGCGCGCTGCGCGAAGTTAGGTTCCATTCTCGCCAAGGCGCGATCACTTTGATGTCGGGCTCGAGCGCATAATAAGAAAGCTCGAAACGGACCTGGTCGTTGCCTTTGCCGGTTGCGCCGTGCGCGACCGCGTCGGCCCCCAGTTTGCGGGCGATCTCGATCTGTTTCTTGGCGATCAGCGGCCGGGCGATCGACGTGCCGAGCAGGTATTGCCCCTCGTATTGCGCGTTGGCGCGGAACATCGGAAAGACGTAGTCGCGCACGAATTCCTCGCGCAGATCCTCGACGAAAATGTGCTCGGGCTTGATGCCGAGCAGCGCCGCTTTGCGCCGCGCCGGCTCCAACTCTTCGCCTTGGCCGAGGTCGGCCGTAAAGGTCACGACTTCGCAGCCATAGGTGGTCTGCAGCCATTTGAGGATGATCGAGGTATCGAGGCCGCCCGAATAGGCGAGCACGACGCGCTTGATCGCTTTGTCTTCGGACATGTGCGACTCGGGGGCAGGGGATTTGGCGGCGCACTATAGTGGCGAAGCTTCGCCACGCAACTCGGCGGGAGAAAAGCTCCTGCATCTTGCAGAATCCCTCGAAAAAGCGCATATAAGCTTCATCGAACTTCTCATAACGGTCATCTTCGGATGATCGAATTTTGAGAGTGGGCCCCGCCGGACCCGCTCTTTTTTATTGCCCCTCACTGGGGGCGCAGAAGGCCGGAACAGGCATAGGAAATCATAGGCTTACAATGGCCGTCAGCCTCACCGAACCGCGTTTTACGACCGAGACGGGCGTCGCCGCCCGGATCGCGGCGATCGCCGCGCCGGTGCTTGCCGATCTCGGCTTTCGCCTGGTGCGCGTAAAGATCTCCGGCCAAGACGGCATGACCGTGCAGATCATGGCCGAGCGGCCGGACGGCAGCATGTCGGTCGGCGATTGCGAGGCCGTGAGCCAAGCCCTATCTCCCGTCTTGGACGTCGAGGATCCGGTCGAGGGCGGCTATCGGCTGGAAATTTCCTCACCGGGGATCGACCGGCCGCTGGTTCGCATCTCGGATTTCGATCGCGCCCGGGGCCACGAAGCGCGCATCGAGATGGCCGCCGCGATCGATGGCCGCAAACGGTTTCGCGGTATCATTGCGGGCCTCGAAGGCGAGGAAGGTGACGCCCGCGTCCGGCTTCGCCGCACCGATGCCAAAGCGCCGGAGCCGGCCGAGGTATCGCTAAAGCTCGCCGACATCGCCGAAGCCAAGCTTGTTTTGACCGAAGCATTGATCCGGCAAACGCTGCGTAGCGCCAAGGCGGCAAAACGTATTGACGCGGCAACGGAGCCGCCGCCGCGCCGCGGTCCCGGGCGGTTCAAGCCGCCCCGCGAAGCTTTGCGGAAAGCCAAGTCTGGATAGAGAATTCCGCCGCCTCGGTAGAGCGCGGCTGCGAGAGGAGAAAATCATGGCCGTTAGCGCCAATCGACTGGAATTGCTGCAGATCGCCGACGCCGTCGCGCGCGAAAAATCGATCGACCGGCAGATCGTGCTCGCTTCGATGGAAGACGCGATGCAGAAAGCGGCGCGCTCCCGCTACGGGCAGGAGACCGAGGTCCGCGCCGAGATCAACCCGAAAACCGGCGAGGTGCGTTTTTCGCGGCTGCTGCTCGTCGTCGATCAGGTGGAGAACGACGCGACCCAGATCAGCGTCGCCGAGGCGCGCAAGAAAAACCCCGCCGCGCAAGTCGGCGACTGGATCGCCGAAACGCTGCCGCCCTTCGACTTCGGCCGCATCGCCGCGCAATCGGCAAAACAGGTGATCGTGCAGAAGGTGCGCGAGGCCGAGCGCGACCGCCAATATCAGGAGTTCAAGGACCGCATCGGCGAGATCGTCAACGGAGTCGTGAAACGCGTCGAATACGGCAACGTCATCATCGATCTCGGGCGCGGAGAGGCGACGATCCGGCGCGACGAAATGATTCCGCGCGAAGTCTTTCGCCCCGGCGACCGCGTGCGCGCCTATGTGTACGACGTGCGCCGCGAACAGCGCGGCCCGCAGATCTTTCTGTCGCGCACGCATCCGCAGTTCATGGCCAAGCTTTTCCGCCAGGAGGTGCCGGAAATCTACGACGGGGTGATCGAGGTGAAGGCGGTCGCCCGCGATCCGGGTTCGCGCGCCAAAATCGCCGTCATCTCGCGCGACTCCTCGATCGATCCGGTCGGCGCCTGCGTCGGCATGCGCGGCTCGCGCGTCCAGGCGGTGGTCAACGAGCTGCAAGGGGAAAAGATCGATATCATTCCTTGGTCTGCCGATCCGGCGACCTTCATCGTCAATGCACTGCAGCCGGCGGAAGTGGTCAAAGTGGTGCTCGACGAAGATTCTGAGCGTATCGAGGTCGTCGTGCCGGACGATCAACTGTCGCTGGCGATCGGCCGACGCGGCCAGAACGTGCGGCTTGCCTCGCAGCTCACCGGCTGGGACATCGACATTCTGACCGAGGCCGAGGAATCGGAACGCCGTCAGAAGGAGTTTGTGGAACGCACCAATACGTTCATGGGCGCGCTCGATGTCGATGAGGTAGTCGGCCAATTGCTCGCTTCCGAGGGTTTCCGCTCGGTGGAGGAGCTGGCTTTCGTCGAGCCCACCGAACTTGCGGCGATTGAAGGATTCGACGCCGACACGGCGAGCGAAATCCAAAACCGGGCGCGGGACTATCTCGCCAAATTGGAAGCCGAACTCGACGCACGGCGCAAGGAACTGGGCGTCGCCGACGATCTCGCCAAAATGGAGGGAGTTACGCGCGCCATGCTTGTCAAGTTTGGCGAGAACGACGTGAAGAGCGTCGAGGACCTCGCCGGTTGCGCCACCGACGACCTCATCGGCTGGAGCGAGCGCAAAGACGGCGAGGCCGTCAAACACGCCGGATTCTTGGAAGGAATGGAAATTTCACGCGAGGAGGCCGAGGCTTTGATCATGCGGGCGCGGCTCGAAGCGGGCTGGATCGACCGGCTGCCGGATGTGCAGACGCAGGAGGAGCCGGTTGCCGAGTAAGGAGGTTGCGTTGGCGCGGCGAACGAAGCCCGAGTCGGAGCGGACCTGCATCGTCACCAAGACGAAAGCGGGACCGCACGCCATGATTCGTTTCGTCGTCGGGCCCGGCGGCGAGGTCGTCGCAGATCTGCGCCATAAGCTGCCCGGACGCGGCCTTTGGCTGACCGCCCGCGCCGATGTCGTTGCCGAGGCGGTCCGCAGAAACGCCTTCGCGCGCGGCTTCAAAGCGGAGGTTAAGGTTTCCGCGACCTTACCGGCGGAGATCGAAGCTCTGCTTGTCGAGAATTGCCTGCAGGCGCTGTCGATGGCTAGAAAAGCCGGGCAGGCCGTCGCCGGCTTCTTCAAAGTCGAGGCGGCGATCGACACCGGCGGCGTCATCGGCCTCGTTCACGCGAGCGACGGCGGCGCTGACGGCAGCCGCAAGTTATCGCAGGCCCTGCGACGCAGGTTCGGCGGCCAATCGCGCCCCGAGATCAAACTCTTCACCTCGCTGCAATTGGGTTTGGCACTGGGCGGCACAAATGTGATACATGCAGCGCTCACCGACGGGGCGGCGAGCGAGGCGTTTCTTTCGCACTGCCGCAAATTGGAGCTTTATCGCTCTACCTCCTCCGCATCTTCCGAGGCGGAGGCACCGGAGGCAACCGCCGGAGCGATCTGAGGGAACGCCAAGGCGACTTGGGACGGTCGAAGGAACCCGTCGCCGTGGCGGCTGTGCAAAGTTAACGGGCGTGGCCCCGCAGAATTGTGACATAGTGGGCGTAAGCTCTGGGATCTGGAACGAATGGCCGAATCGAAAAATACCGATACCACTTTGACCGTAACGCCGACGAAAACGTTGTCGCTGAAACGTCC
>JASHUD010000084.1 GCA_030040215.1 Methylovirgula sp. | reverse complement strand
TTTCCGCCGGTCTGTCTGGCCTGTCACAAGGCGACGGGCGGTCATGGCGCGCTTTGCGCCGCGTGCTGGAGCCGCATCCGTTTCATCGAACGGCCCTATTGCGAGCGGCTCGGCACGCCGTTTCCCTACGATCTCGGCGTCGAGGGCCTGCATTCGCCCGAGGCGATCGCCAATCCGCCGGTCTATGCCCGCGCCCGCGCCGTAGTGCGTTTCGAGGACGGTCCGGCGCGCACCCTTGTGCATCGCCTCAAATATAGCGACCGGATGGAGCTTGCGAAGCCGCTCGGGCTTTGGATGGCGCGCGCCGGGCGGGAGATCCTCGCCGAAGCCGACCTTCTCGTGCCGGTGCCGTTGCACCGCCGGCGGCTTATCTGGCGGCAGTTCAACCAAGCTCACGCCCTCGCGCTCGGCGTGGCGCGCGCCTCGGGCAAAAAGGTCGATCCGTTCGTGCTCACCCGCGTCAAGCCCACCATGCCGCAGGTGGGTCTTTCGCGCGCCCAACGTGCCGATAACGTGCAAGGTGCGTTCGCGGTGCCGGAGGAGGCGCGGCTGTCGGTCGAAGGCCGTGCCATCGTGCTCGTCGACGACGTGGCGACCACCGGCGCGACGCTCAACGCCGCGGCGCGCGCTTTGCTTCGTGCCGGGGCGAAGCGCGTCGATGTGCTCGTCTTCGCGCGGGTTGTGACAGGTGCCTGAACTTCCCATATTCGCAGCATGGTCGATTCGATGTCCGCTCCCGAGATCCGCATCTATACGACGCGCACCTGTCCCTATTGCCGCATGGCGAAGGAACTCCTGCAAAGGCGCAACCTGGCGTTTGCGGAGATCCGGGTTGACGAAGACTTTGAAGCGCGCGCGGAGATGATGGCGAAAGCGCATGGCCGCAGGACGGTTCCGCAGATCTTCTTCGGTGATCTGCATATCGGCGGCTGCGAAGAACTCTACGAGCTGCATACCAGCGGCAAGCTCGATACGCTCCTCGCCGAACGGACGCAGTGATCAGCCCTTCCGCTCCGCCGCGATCATGTAATTCACGTCCATGTCGCGGCTCTCCTGCCATTGGCCGCGGAACGGATTGAACACGACGCCGGTTTCGCCGACGACATGCAGCCCGGCGGCTTTGAACGCGGCCGCGAGTTCGCGCGGCGTGACGAAATGCTCCCATTTGTGCGTGCCTTTCGGCAGCCAGCCCAGCACATATTCGGCGCCAAGGATCGCGAACGCATAGCTTTTCAGAGTCCGGTTGAGCGTCGCCACGACAAGCATTCCGTTCGGCCTTACCATGCGCGCCGAAGTCGCCAGGAACGCCTTCCCATCGCGCACATGCTCGACGACCTCCATGGCGAGCACCACGTCGAAGTTCTTGCCTTCTTTGGCGAGCGCTTCGGCCGTCGTGCAGAGATAGTCGATGACAAGCCCCGCCTGCTCGGCGTGGCGGCGGGCGACCGCAATATTGGTCGGGGCGGGATCGATCGCCGTCAGCGTCGCGCCGAGCCGGCACAAAGCTTCGGAAAGAATTCCGCCGCCGCAGCCGATGTCGAGAATGGTAAGCCCGGCAAGCAGCCGGCCTGGTGTAGGCTCGGCAAGCGCGGCGCGAAAATGTTCGCCGAAGAGCCGGCCGAGGAAGCCGACCCGGACCGGATTGAACTGATGCAGCGCCCGCATCGGCCCCTGCGGATTCCACCAGGTTTCGGCGAGCCGGTCGAAACGGGCGACCTCCTCAGGGTCGACGCTCGATCCGTCCTGCGGCTGCATGCAGTCCTCCACGCGCAACGAGGGCAAATTGAACTCGGGCTCCCGGTAGTGTATAGGCGGCGCAGCCTTGCGGCGCGAGCGCTTCGGTCGCCGCGCCTGCCGATCCAGCACCGATTTTAGGAAGGCCCGCCGGACCCTATGGCCCGCCTCGTGATGAAATTCGGCGGTACTTCCGTCGCCGGAATGGATCGTATTCGCAACGCCGCCCGCCACGTGAAACGCGAAGTCGATGCCGGCGCGCAAGTGGCCGTGGTCGTCTCTGCGATGGCCGGCAAGACGGACGAGCTCGTGGCGCTCTGCCGCGACGCCTCGCCGCATTTCGACCGGCGCGAATACGATTCCGTGGTCGCCTCCGGCGAACAGGTGACGGCGGGACTGCTCGCCATCGCCCTGCAAGGCATCGGCGTCGCGGCGCGCTCCTGGCAAGGTTGGCAGATTCCAATCCTGACCACGCATACGGCGGGCGCGGCGCGGATTACCGGCATCGACGGCGAGCGGATCGTTGCCGATCTCGTCGCGCGCAAGGAGGTCGCGGTCATCGCCGGCTTCCAAGGGCTCAGCAAGGAGACGGGCCGCGTGACGACGCTCGGACGCGGCGGATCGGATACGAGCGCCGTGGCGATCGCCGCCGCTATCAACGCCGACCGCTGCGATATATACACGGATGTAGACGGGATCTATACCACCGACCCGCGCGTCGTCCCGAAGGCGCGCCGGCTCGACCGTGTCGCCTACGAGGAAATGTTGGAGATGGCCTCGCTCGGCGCGAAGGTGATGCAGGTGCGCTCCGTCGAGCTTGCCATGGTGAAGAAGGTGAAGACGGTCGTACGTTCATCCTTCGAGGACCCGGACAACCCGCGCTCCGGTACATTGATCTGCGACGAGGAGAACATCGTGGAGCAGCAGGTGGTCACCGGCATCGCGTTCTCGCGCGACGAGGCGCAGATCAGTTTGCGCCGCGTTGCCGACCGGCCGGGCGTAGCGGCGGCGATCTTCCTGCCGCTCGCCGAGGCGGGCATCAACGTCGATATGATCGTGCAGGTGGCTTCCGACGATACGGTGACGACCGATATTACGTTTACGGTCGGAAGCGCCGATTTCGACCGCGCCAAGGCGATTCTCGAAAAGACCAAAACGCAGATCGGCTATGCTGCATTGCAAGGGGCGGGCGATGTGGCCAAGGTCTCGGCGATCGGCATCGGCATGCGCAGCCATTCCGGAGTGGCTGCGATCGCATTCCAGGCGCTGTCCGAGAAAGGCATCAATATCAGGGCGATCACCACCTCGGAAATCAAAATTTCCGTGCTGATCGACGCCGCCTATACGGAACTCGCGGTGCGCACGCTGCACGCGATTTATGGTCTTGACGAAGCCTAGCCGCGGCGGCTCGTGGTATCCGCCTTGCGCTTGCGGTCCGGAGTTTGCTTTAGCTATGGAGCTATCGCGCCGTTCGTCGCCGCTGCGATGGGCAGTCGTATTGCGGTTATGCACTGCCGGTAGGCTTGTCCGCGGCAGCCATCCTAACTTATTGCTTTAGGACATTTTCCGAGCAAGGGGCCGCGGAGTGGCCCCAATGATTGGGAATCATCCAGGGAACCTGCCTCCGGAGTGATTCGGCATGACCGATCTCCAGCGTGAGGCTCCTGAAAAGGAAATCGCCATGCGTGGCCCCATCGGCGGACCGCGACTGCTGTTGCGACGGCTTCGCGAAGTCATGGCGGAGCCGATCAGCCCGCAGGAGCGGCTCGACAAGATCGTCATCCACATCGCCGCCAACATGGTGGCGGAGGTGTGCTCGGTCTATGTGTTGCGCGCCGACGGCCGGCTCGAACTGTTTGCGACCGAAGGCTTGAACCGCGAAGCCGTCCACTTGACGACGATGCGCAAGGGCGAGGGCCTCGTCGGCCTGATCGCCGAGACGGCCGAACCCTTGGCGCTCGCCGACGCGCAGCATCATCCCTCGTTTTCCTACCGGCCGGAAACCGGAGAAGAAATCTACTCTTCGTTCCTCGGCGTGCCGATCCTGCGCGGCGGCATCACGCTCGGCGTGCTCGTCGTGCAAAACCGCGTGCGGCGCATCTATCCCGATGAAGAGATCGAAGCGTTGCAGACGACGGCCATGTTGCTCGCCGAAATAGTCGCCTCGGGCGAATTGCAGGCAATCGGCCTGCTCGACACCGAGATGGCGCTGCGTCGGCCGCTGGCGCTCAAGGGCGTCCCCATCGCCGAGGGCGTCGGCCTCGGGCACGTCGTGCTGCATGAGCCGCGCGTCATCGTCAAACAGCTCGTCGCCGAAGACGTGAAGGCCGAGACCGAACGGCTCGAAGCCGCCATCGACGCGGTGCGTCAATCGATCGATCAGTTGATCGAACGCGGCGATGTCGGCCCCGGCGAACACCGTGAAGTGCTCGAAGCGTTCCGTATGTTCGCCTACGATCGCGGCTGGATCCGCAGGCTGCGCGAGGCGGTCGCCACCGGGCTCACCGCGGAGGCGGCGGTCGAGCGCGTGCAGAGCGACGCGCGCGCCAAGCTGCAACGCCAGACGGACCCGTATATGCGCGAGCGCCTTCACGATCTCGACGATCTCGCCAATCGCCTTCTCTATCAGCTCGCCGGCCGCAGCTTCGCGACGGCGCACGCGGATCTGCCGGAGAACGCAATCATCGTGGCGCGCACCATGGGACCGGCGGCGCTGCTCGATTACGATCGCAGCAAATTGCGCGGCGTGGTGCTTGAAGACGCGGGCGCATCGAGCCACGTCGCCATCGTGGCGCGGGCGCTGGGAATCGCAACCGTCGGCGAAGTGACGAACGTCGTCGGCTTCGTCGAGCCGGGCGATGCGCTGATCGTCGATGGGACGTCCGGCGACGTGCATATCCGCCCGCCCCAGGACATCGAGAATGCTTACGCCGAAAAGGCGCGGCTGCGCGCCCGCCGGCAGGAACAATATCACAAGCTGCGCGACAAGGCCGCCGTCACCAAGGACGGCGTGAAGATCGAACTGCACGTGAACGCCGGGCTGCTCGTCGATCTGCCGCACGTCGAAGAGACCGGCGCCGCATCGATCGGCCTCTTTCGCACCGAGCTGCAATTCATGATCGTCTCGCAATTTCCGGGCATGCGCCAGCAGCAGGCTTTCTACAAAGCCGCTTTCGACGCGGTGCCGGGCAAGCCGATCACTTTCCGCACCTTGGACATCGGTTCCGACAAAGTTCTCCCCTACATGACCAAGGTCGAAGAGGAGAACCCGGCGCTCGGCTGGCGGGCGATCCGGATCGGCCTCGACCGGCCGGCGTTGCTGCGCATGCAACTGCGGGCGCTGCTCAGGGCCGGCGCCGACCGCGAAGTGCGCATCATGTTCCCGATGATTGCGACAGTCGCCGAATTCGAGACCGCGAAAGGGCTTACCGAACGCGAGGTTGCCTATTTGAAGCGCCACGAGTACCGCTTGCCAAGCGACCTCAAGCTCGGCGCCATGGTGGAGGTGCCGGCGATCTTATGGCAGCTCGACGAGATCTGCGCGCGCGCCGATTTCCTTTCCGTCGGGACCAACGATCTCGTTCAATATCTGTTTGCCGCGGACCGCGACAACAAGCGCGTCGCCGGACGGTTCGATTCGCTCTCCGCGCCCGTTCTGCGCGCCTTGAAGGTTGTCGTCGAGAAGGCGCGCGCCAGCAAAACGCCGCTGACGCTGTGCGGCGAAATGGCCGGAAAGCCGATCGACGCGTTGGCGTTATTGGCGATCGGATATCGTTCTCTCTCCATGTCGCCGGCTTCCATCGGGCCGGTAAAGGCGATGATTTTGGCGACCGATCTCGAGGCGGTCGGCAAATTCGTCGGCGATCTCATCGAGGCGCACGACGCCGCCCATTCGCTGCGCGACGAGCTCAATCGCTTCGCCGTCGCGCATCGCATCCCGGTGTAGTTGGCTGCTTTCAATGGACTTCACGCCTCAGGGCGTCCAATGCCCTTCTCAAGGTGTGCGTTACGCCTTAATTTTAACCGTCGTCCCGTACTTCGTTCCATCCCATGCTGCCGCAAGAAAAGCTCGATCTCATCCTGCGCCGCCACGCCGAGATTTCCGACCGGCTCGCGGCCGGTCCGGAATCCTCGGTGTTCGTCGCCCTGTCGCGCGAACTCGCCGAGATCGATACCGTGGCGGCCGCAATCCGCGACTATCGCGCCGAACAAAAGGAAGTAGCCGGCGTCGAGGCGGTTCTCGCCGATCCCACGCTCGATCCGGAAATGCGCGCGCTCGCCGAAACCGAGCGGCAGGAATCGCGCGGCAGGCTGGCGGCGCTCGAACAGAAGCTGCGGATCGCGCTTCTGCCTAAGGATGCGGCCGACGAAAAGAGCGCCATTCTGGAAATTCGCGCCGGCACCGGCGGCGACGAGGCGGCGCTGTTCGCCGGCGATCTTTTCCGGATGTACCAGCGTTACGCGGAGATCAAGGGTTGGCGCGTCGAAATCGTCTCGGCGAGCGAGGGTTCGCTCGGCGGCTTCAAGGAAATCATTGCAGGGATCGAGGGCCGCGGCGTCTTCGCGCGGCTGAAATTCGAATCGGGGGTGCACCGCGTGCAGCGTGTTCCGGAGACCGAAACGCAGGGCCGCATCCACACCTCGGCGGCCACCGTCGCGGTGCTGCCGGAAGCCGAAGATATCGACGTCGACATCAGCGAAGCCGACCTCAAGATCGATACGATGCGCGCCCAGGGCGCCGGCGGCCAGCACGTCAATAAGACGGAGTCGGCGATCCGCATCACGCATCTGCCGACCAATACGATTGTCTTCGTGCAGGACGAACGTTCGCAGCACAAGAACCGCGCCCGCGCGATGGCGCTGTTGCGCACCCGCCTCTACGACATGCAGCGCCAGAAGCGCGACGCGGAACGCGCCGCGGATCGGCGCGCGCAGGTGGGTTCCGGCGATCGTTCCGAGCGCATCCGCACCTACAATTTCCCGCAAGGCCGCGTCACCGATCACCGCATCAACTTGACGCTCTATAAGCTCGACAAAGTCCTGGGCGGCGAAGCGCTCGACGAGATCGTCGATGCATTGACCACGCATCACCAGGCGGAATTGCTGGCGAGCGACAAATAAGCCCGAGGATTCCGATCGGCGGGTCTACTCAATCCACGGACGGCTTCTCCCGTGTTTCCTGAGAAGCGGCGGGCAACTTTCGTCGAGGCAAAAGACTCACGAAAACTCCGGCGAGAAACGCGTCGAGCGCGGCGAAGATCGCGTTGTGGGCGATCTCGTCGGGCGCCCACGAACCGCGATGCGTAAGAATGGATGCGGCGATTACGAAAAGCGCCACGAGCAAAGCCGTCAGTGCGCCGAGCGACGTTGCCCGTTTAACGACGGTCAAAGCGAGGAGCGGCGCCACCAATGCCGCCGAAACCGTCAACGCAAGCGCGATGCAGAGCCGCGGGTCGTCTGCGCCATGGGTGAGTCCGATGGCGGAGCCGGCGATCAGCAGCAGCGCAAGGCCGCGCGCGTAGGCCAGCCGCCGGCTCGCCGGCCCGAATCTGCGCCGTTTGTGGTCGAAAATGTCGTGGCCGAAGCTCGTCGCGAACGATTGTACGCCCGCCGCCGCGGCGCCGATGCCGAGCGCGATCGCAAAGACGGCGGCGAGACCTGCCAACGTCGGCCCCGCTTGTCGCAGGAGGGGAAGATTTTCGAGGAGATAGCGCGCGTCGGCGCCGATGTCTTGCAGCCGCAAGGTCCCGTCGAAGCCGCCTTCCGACCCGCAGGCAGCGGCGATCTCGCTCGCAACGGCGGAATTTATGCCGCAGATCGAGATCGCACCCCGTCCGCTCGCCGCGAGAATGTCGGCGGATAGATTGGTAGGGGCGCGGCCGACCAGCGCCGCGTCAAGCGCTAGGGTCGAGCGGGCCATGGTCAGCGCGGCCAGCGCCGCGATGAGCCCGACGAAGACGAGCGCGAAAATGCCGCTGCGCAACGTGCCGGCCCGATCGCGGCTGCCGAGCGCCGGACCGAAGAGCGGCGCCAGCGTCGCAAGTCCGAGCGCGAGGGCGCCCACGATGGCGGGCTCCATCGGCAGATGCTGGCCTGCGCCGCTTACTTCGCCGAAACGCGCGAGGGCGACCGCAAGGGGCGTGGTTTCGCGCGGCGCCGATAGAGCAAGCGGCAGGCCGAGCGCCGCCAAGGTCACGACCGCGGTTCCCGCCGCGAGCCAAATTACGCCGGAAAGTCCGCCCGGTACGATCAACAGGACGAGCAGGATTCCGAGCACCGCGACGCCGAGCGCTGGACTGGCGCCGGTCACGGCAAGCAAGGCGCGCAGCGCGACCCCATAGCCGCCCAGCGTGACGAGCGCCGCGGCGAGCGCGGCGAGCGC
>JASHUD010000008.1 GCA_030040215.1 Methylovirgula sp. | reverse complement strand
AGACGCTTTGCAGCGCTCGCTTTACGGACCCGGTATCCTATCGGTTGCGGAGCCGGAGTCGTCGACGTGAAGCTGCCGGTCTCTAGTCGGTTTCTTGCCGCGATCCTGCTGCCGCTGGCGATCGGCGCAGGGCTGGCATTGGTTTCGCGCGCCTACATCGGCCAAACCAGGGCGGACGATAGCGACGACAACGAGAGTGTCGCCAATCCTCCGCCGCGCGTAACAATGAAGAACGGCATCTCCATTCTCACCTTGAGCGCGCAAGACGCGCAAAACGCCGGCATCGAATGCGCTGCGCTAAAGCAGGCGCCCGCGGACGAGACCGTGCTCGGCTTCGCGACGGTTCTCGATCCGACCGCATTGGCGGCGCTCAACAACCAATACGCCGATGCCGACGCAAAGGTGAAAAGCGCGACTGCCAAGACGCTCATTTCGCAGGCGGCGCTGCGCCGCGCGCAAGCTCTCTACAAGGACCAGCAGAATATTTCGGCCGCGCAATTGCAGAGCGCGCAGAGCAACTATGACGCCGATCAGGCGGCTCTTACGGCGGCGCAAGCCCGCCTGTCGAACGTCGAGGGAACCGCCCGGCAGGTCTGGGGAGAGGTGATCGGTGCGGCGCTCGCCAGCCATGCGCCGTTGGTCGGCGATCTCATCGCGCGGCGCAATTATCTCCTTCAAGTAACGTTGCCACCCGACGTCGTCATCAGCGCACCGCCGCAGACTGCGATTGCGACGCTCTACGGCGGCATCGACGTACAGCTTCATTATGTGTCGCTGGCGACCGCCACCAATCCGAAACTCCAGGGAATTAGCTACCTTTACACAGCCGCGGCGCGCGACGAGCTGTTGCCAGGCCTGAATCTCGATGTCTCGATGGCGGCCAAAACTGCGCGAACGGGATTGGTCGTCCCCAATTCAGCCGTCATCTGGCTCGATGGCCAAGCCTGGGTTTACGTTCGTTCGGATTCGAAGACCTTCATCCGCCGCGAAATCTCCCCCGATCGCCCAGCGGCCGATGACGGATATATCGTTACGGATCTGCCGCGCGGCGCTGAAGTCGTCGTGCGTGGCGCGCAAATGTTGCTGTCCGAGGAATTCCGCGCGCAGGTGCCGGTCGAGGATTAGCGATGATGCGCGTCGTCGGCCTTCAGGCTTTTATCATCCGCTTCGCGCTGCGCTTTCGCGCAATTATCGTCGTACTCGCCTGCCTGCTCGTCGCCTACGGCATCTATGTCCTCGGCCACGGCAGTTACGATGCTTTTCCGGAGTTCGCGCCGCCGCAGGTCGACGTGCAGACCGAAGCGCCCGGCTTCGCCTCGGAGCAGGTTGAGACGCTGGTCACCCGGCCGATCGAGTCGTCGATCAACGGCGCCCCCGGTCTGCAGCGCATCGCTTCGAGCTCGATCGGCGGCCTCTCCGACATCAAGGTCTATTTCGACCCGGACACGGATCTCTTCCACGATCGCCAGCTGGTGGCGGAGCGTTTGGCGGCGGTCGCCAACCAGCTGCCGGCGGGAGTCGAGCCGCCGTCGATGACCCCGCTGACCTCTTCGGCGGCGACGGTTTTGGTCATCGGGCTGACCTCGAACAAGCAATCGTTGATGCAGCTGCGCACGATTGCAACCTGGGTGGTACGCCCAAGTCTGCTGTCCGTCCCCGGCGTGGCGGGGGCGGAAATCTACGGCGGCGAGCAGAAATCGACGCAGATCCTCGTGCATCCGGATCGACTCATTCGCTTTGGACTGGGGATGAGCGATGTGCTCGCCGCGGCGCGGCGCGCCACGGGCGTGCGCGGCAGCGGCTTCGTCAGCACGCCCAACCAACGCATCACCTTGCAAGCGGACATTCAGTCAATCGGACCGGACGACATCGCCCGCACGGTCGTGGCGCGCCACGACGGCGGCAGCGTCGTCCTCGGAGACGTGGCGGATGTCATCGAAGCGCCGGAGCCGTCCATCGGCGCGGCGGCCATCATGGGCCAGCCGGGCGTTGTGATGAACATCGATGAACAATACGGCGCCAACACGCTCGACGTCACCAAGGGCATCGAGGCCGCGCTTGCCGACCTTCGGCCCACGTTGGCGCAGGAAGGCGTAACGCTGCACGGCGGCCTGTTCAGGCCGGCCAACTTCATCATCGCGGCGACCGACAATCTGCGCTCCTCGCTGCTCGTCGGCGGCACGCTGGTGGTCATCGTGCTCATTCTCTTCCTGTTCGACCTGCGCGCCGCCGCGATCTGCTGTTCGGCAATTCCGATCTCGTTGCTTGCCGCCGTGATCGTCCTGCAGGCTTACGGTGTGACGCTTAACACGATGACGCTTGGCGGTCTGGCGATCGCGCTGGGCGAGGTCGTCGATGACGCCGTCATCGGCATCGAAAACATCACCCGCCGGCTGCGGGAGAACCGGCAGCGGCGCGAGCCGCGGCCGCCGGCACGTGTCGTGCTGGAGGCGACCTACGAAGTCCGCAGCGCGGTGGTCTATGCGACGTTCGCTGTCCTCCTCGTTTTCCTTCCGGTCGTCACTCTGTCGGGCGTCGCCGGCAGCCTGTTTGCGCCGCTCGGGCTCACCTACATTTTCGCGGTCTTGGCATCGCTGGTCGTCGCCATTACCGTGACGCCGGCGCTCTCGCTGCTGTTTTTGCCGCAGCATACGAAGGAGCAAACCCCGCCGGTCATCAAATGGGTGCGGGGCGGCTACGAGCGGATCCTGCGCGGCGTGGTGAAGGCGCCGCGCTTGGCGATCGGCGCCGCCGCCATCTTGACGCTTGCCGGCATCGCGCTCTTGCCGTCGTTCGGCCAGACCTTTCTTCCCGACCTTCAAGAAGGACATTTCATCGTTCACATGACCGTCGTGCCCGGCACGGCCAGCTCTGAATCACTACGAATGGGGGCGCGCGTGACGGCGGCGTTGGAGCAACTGCCGATCATCAAGAGCGTCGCGCAGCGGGTAGGACGCGCCGAGCGGGCCGCCGCCGGCGACACGCACGGTTTGCATCAAAGTGAGTTCGAGGTCGAGCTAAGGTCGTTCTCGAGCCTCGCCGCGCAGGCCGCCAAAACGGATATCCTGAAGAAATTGACGAATTTTCCGGGTGTCAACTTCTCGGCCAATACATTTCTGACCGAGCGCGTCAACGAAACCTTCTCCGGCTACACGACGCCGGTCGCCGTAAACGTTTACGGCAGCGATCTCAATGTCATTAACGATACCGCCGAACGCGTTGCCGCCGTGCTGCGCGGCATCGCCGGCGCCAGCTCGGTCGAAATGGAGTCGCCGCTCGGCCTGCCGCAGATCGCGATCAAGCTGCGCGCCGCGGATCTGCGCCGCTGGGGATTCGATCCCGCCGGGATTCTCGATGTCATCCGCACGGCCTATCAAGGCGACGTGGTCGGCCAGACCTATGAGGGCGACCGCGTGTTCGACGTCGTCGTGCGGCTCGCCCAGCGCCAGGGCAACATCGCGGATATCCGCAATATGCCGATTCAAGCACCGGACGGAACCTACGTGCGCTTGCGCCAGGTTGCCGATGTCAACGCATCCTCCGGCCTCTACGAGATTCAGCACCTGGGCGGCCGGCGGCTGCAGTCCATCACCTTGGACGTAGTCGGCCGCGACGCCGCTTCCTTCGTTCGCGAGGCGCGCAAAGAAATCGCCGCCAAAGTAAAACTGCCGCCCGACACCTATATCGTTTATTCCGGCGCCGCGGAGGGTCAGGCGCAAGCACAAACCGATCTTACCTTGAAGGCGATCTGCGCCGGCATCGGCATCGTCCTCCTGCTGTCGGTCGTCACGCGCAATTGGCGCAATCTCGTGGTAACGCTGGCCAACCTTCCGTTTGCGCTGGTGGGCGGCGTCATCGCGGTTTTCTTTTCGGGCAGCGTGTTGTCGCTCGGATCGCTGGTCGGGTTCGTGACTCTGTTCGGCATCACGTTACGCAATTCGATGATGATGATTTCGCATTACGAGCATCTGGTCGCCGTCGATGCGCACGCCTGGAGCGTCGATACCGCCGTGCGCGGCGCCGGCGACCGGCTCGCGGCGGTGCTGATGACGTCGCTGGTCACCGGCCTCGGCCTTTTGCCTTTGGCCGTCGG
>JASHUD010000083.1 GCA_030040215.1 Methylovirgula sp. | reverse complement strand
GTCAGCGGCGGGAGCGCCAACGATATAGCAGCCTTGGTTGCTGACCGTCGGGGCGACATAGCCGGTTTTGGTCGCCGCGTCATAATCCGTCGACAAGATCCGTTCTTCGCCCCCATAGGCGTAGAGGTCGAGTTGCGGGGTCGCGTGCACGGTTGCGCCGCCGAGAAACATGGCTTCCGGTAGCGGGTCGAGCGAGCCGTTCGGGTTGAACGTCGCATCGGCGAGCTGGCTCGAGCCGTAGCGGCCGATGCCGCGACCGATCATGCCCGAACCTTGCACGTCGACAAGTTTCGGCAAGACGGGGACGGTGATGCCGCCGCCCGCGCCCCACCCCGTCGTGTCATACCGAGTGTTATTGTAGGAAATAGCGGATGTCGTCACGCCGTTTTGCACGAAGTCATATTCGTCGGTGTAGAGGCCGAACCCTTCGATGTGAACTGTGCGGTCGGCAAAGGTCGGTTCCCATGCCGCCTTGGCGATCACATCCGGGATGTGGTTGAGCGAATAATAATAAGAGCTGTTCAGCAACCCGCTCGACGAACCCAATGTATTGCAGACAACGCCGTTGCCGTTGACGGCGGTGACCGGGGTAGTCGCAGCTGGTGTTGCAAAGCTAAAACTGCCGGTGCAATTCGTCGTCTGCGGCATTTCGGCGGAGGCTGCCACCCAGAATTCGTCGCCGAAATTCTTGGTGATGCGAACTTGCGGCTGGCGCGCCCAGGTGAAGCCCGCGACGTACTGCGCGTCGATGGTTGCCGGAATGATCTCGTCGCGCGGCGAGATGCCCTTGCCTTGCAGCGTCGCCAGCGACCAACTTTGGCCGGCGAGAATGTGGAAGCCTTCATTCTGCCAATCGATCGTTGCGTACAGATTGCGGACACGCGGCTGGTAAGAATTGCTTTCGGTGGAATTCGCGGTGACGCCGGCGCCGAGGAAATCGAATTCCCCATAGCCTGAAATCAGCACATCCGGATTGTAATTGCCCTGCACCAAAGCCGAGATACGCGACTGGCGCGCGGTGGCGCGCAGCTCTTGCATATGGGCGAGCGGGCTAGTGTAGGACGTAAGGCTGCCGAAGGGCGGGCTAAAGTCGCCCGTCGTATCGCGTGTCCGGAAAACGCCTTCGGCCGCCAGGAAGCCGCCGGGCGTGATGGTGATCCCATTGAGGTAGAACTTCTTGTCCCAGGGATGCGGCGGTTCATAGGGCGCGGCGGCTGGCACTTGCGCCTGCCGGATCACCACGCGCGACACCGTGCGCTGTTGCGCATCGACGCGCTTTTCGAGCGCCCGAATCTGCGCCTTCAACGCCTTGATCTGTGCCGCCACGTCGGAATCGTCGGCTTTGGCGGCCACGGTTCCGGCCAGCAGAGCGGCGAGCGCCACGCCGCTGATTAGAGATCTCGATACTCGGACGCCTTGGCGGCAAACTCGGCTGGCACGGCATTCCGGACGCAGCGCCGCGGACGGGCTGCGATCGATCTTGGATGTCACTTTCACTGAAGAGCCCCCCTGAGATGCGGACGCAAAGCCTGTGCGCGGCTTTTTCCGTCCTACGATTTCATAGGAAGGCTTCTTCTAACTTTTGTGACAGCCCGAGCTTCGCGCGCGAAAAAATTTCGCGCGTGGCAGATAAGGCGCGCGTGGCCGGCGACGGGCGCATGCCGATTTCATGTTTCCGTCATGAAAACGTCATCGAAAGACGGTGGGGAATTCTTGCCGCGTGCCACGTCGCGCGACGTGCTCTAAACATTACGAAGCTTCCGGCCGAGACCGTCGCGACCGAGCCGCATCGGCGGATTCCGGCAGGGAATTCGACTGGCTTGGCCAAGAGCCAGCGTTGTTCAAGGCAGCGGCATGGCGTCGATCTCTGCGAGCAAAGCGGCGATGGCATTCCGGACGTCGGCGACCGCGCCATAGCCGTTGGTTCGCGCAACAACGGCGTCTTCGAGCGCCTCGGCTTCGCCGCTCAACTGCTCGAATCCAAACACGCCGCCGGTGCCGGCGAGACCGTGCGCGACGTCGCGGATGCGCCGCAGCGCGACCGGCGAATCGAGACGCTCTTCTTCAGCCGAGCTATAGGGAATGAGCACCGCCGCGTCCATTTTGGCGCGGCGCACGAAGGACTTGCGCAGTTCGCGCCGTACCAAGGACTTGCGCACCGTCTCGATGTTGGTTTCGTCGG
Source organism: Methylovirgula sp. (assembly GCA_030040215.1). Classification (GTDB taxonomy): domain Bacteria; phylum Pseudomonadota; class Alphaproteobacteria; order Rhizobiales; family Beijerinckiaceae; genus Methylovirgula. The sequence goes on along the minus strand of JASHUD010000083.1, from coordinate 1,945 downwards.
CGAGATAGCTGCGCACCGACGCGGCGAGCGTCATCGGGTCGAAGGGCTTGGCGATGACCCCCTCGGCGCCGAGCGCGCGAAACCGCTCGAGTTCCTGGGTCTGCGCCCGAGCGGTCATGAAGACCACGGGAATATAGGAGGTCGCGGGATTATCGCGCAAATGCGCGAGCGTAGCCGGACCGTCCATGATCGGCATCACGACGTCGAGCAGGATCATGTTGGGCCGCCAATCTGCGGCGACTGCGATCGCGTCGTCGCCCGTGCCGCAGCTCTGCACCGCAAATTCCGGATCGAGGGCGAGCGAGGCTTCGACGACCTCACGAATGTCGGGGTCGTCGTCGACGTGAAGGATACGGGTCAGGCTCATGCGACCTCCTTTTCATCGGCACCGTTCGCCGCGCGATTCGCCCGCGTTGCTGGCGGAAGAATGATACGAAACAGGGCGCCCCCACCCGGCGCGTCGGCAAAGCTCAGCGTACCGCCGTGTCGCACCACGATCTCTTTGGCGATGCTCAAGCCGAGACCGCTGCCGCCGTTGTGATGAGGCTTGGACGTCGCGGCGCGCGCAAACCGCTCGAAAATGCGCGGCTTGAATTCCTCGGGAATGCCCGGTCCATGATCGCGAACGGAAACGATCACCTTACCCGGCTGCGAGGCGATCGCAACTTCGACTTCTCCGCCCGGTGGCGAAAACTTCGCCGCGTTGGAAAGGAGATTGGTCATGACCTGCATGAACCGGTCGGGGTCGACATTCACCTCGCAAGCGCTCGCTTCGGCCAGTCGGATGCGTACGGCGAGCGTCGCGGCGAAGTCGCGATTGGCGTCGATCGCCTGTTCGACGAGCACGCCGATATTGACGCGTTTCCGTTCGAAGGCGGAGCTGCCCCGCTCGATCGTCTCGATGTCGAGAATATTGCTGACGAGACGGACGAGCCGCTCGCTGTTGGCGTGGGCGATGGCGAGCAGCCGCCGCGCGGCAGGCGGCAGCTGCCAGGCAGGATTGCTGGAAAGCAGCGCGAGCGAAGCGGAGATCGACGTCAAAGGCGTGCGCAATTCGTGGCTGACGGTGGAAACGACATCGCCGAGGCGCCGCTCGTGAGTTCCGATCCCCGTGATGTCTTCCATCATTCCGGCGCAAAGCGGCCGTTGTGGCGAAGCGTCGATCGCAAATATTCGAATGCGCACGCGCACAACGCTTCCGTCCGGATGTGAGAGGCGACACGCAAAATCGGCATTGTCGGGTTGGCGGAGATAGCCGAGCAGGGTTGGCCGATCTTGCGGATGAACAGCATCGCAGAGCTTTGCGGCGGGTTCATCCGGTGCCAGCCGCAAGCCTGTCAGGCTGCGGCAGCTCGGATTGACGTAGCAAAGCGTGCCGCGCTCCGCGATCCACAGAGCCTGCGGAAGCCGATCGGCGAGTTCGCGAACGATTTCACGCCGCCGAGAGCCGGTTGCCGGCATCACTGCAGTTCCGCGTAAGGCATGGGCATATCCTTGAATCGGGCTGGCATTTTCGTTGCCGCAAGCGAACCAAACAGAACAACGCGGCGGGAGACGGACGAAACGTCTGCGCGCCTTCGGAATAAAGCACGCCGGACTTTGCGCGATCGCTAACGCTCCAATTATTTTTCGACTTAGGTAGACCGACGTAGGGAGGATCAGTTCGTTTTGGCGTTGCCCATCACGAAGCGAATGAGATCGGCGGTATTCTTGGTCCCCAGCTTCATCATGATGTGGGCGCGGTGCACTTCTATGGTGCGCGGACTGAGCCCAAGATGCGCCGCCGCTTCTTTGTTGGAGGAAGCCGCGGCGATCTCCGTCAGCACTTGCCGCTCACGCTGGGTCAAGCGCCGGTAGCCGGGAAAATCCGGACCGAACGATGCGGTGTTCTGTTCGCGTCCGAGTTTCCACGCGTCGATCGTGGTGCGAAGGCGCGCCGAAAAGA
>JASHUD010000082.1 GCA_030040215.1 Methylovirgula sp. | reverse complement strand
TGCAACAGCGAGCAGATGAACGTGGCGGCGGCGCGTTTCCTCGCCGGCGTCGAAGCGGCGCCGCTCGTGACCCAGGTTGGAAAAATCGCCGCCTCGCTGCGCATCGGCGGCGTGGTCATTCCGCAGCAGGGGCGCAGCGCGCAAGCCGCGCTTCACCACGCCGAGGAAGCACTCGCCGCCACGCGGCGCTCGGGCGGCAACAGTTTCGTCGCCTATACGCCAAGCCTGGTGCGCGACGAGAAGCGGCTCGGCATTCTGCATGCCTCGGAGGAGATCGTCGCGGCGCTCAATGCGGCGCGGATTACAATCGCGTTGCAGCCCGTGGTCTTCGCCAAGACCGGCGGCATCGCCTTTTACGAGGCGCTGGCGCGCCTGACCGCCGAGGATGGACGAGCCGTCCTGCCTGCCGATATTTTCCCCGTGGCGGAAAAGACCGGTCTGGTGCGGCTCATCGACCATCGCATGCTCGAACTCGTCGTTGCCGCGCTCGCCAAGGACAGCTCGCTGCGCATCGCGATCAATGCTTCGGGAGCGACCGTTCTCGACGTGCATTGGCCGGACCGATTACGCGCCGCCTGCGCCGTTTCGCCCAACGTTGCGGGGCGGCTCATCGTCGAAATCACCGAGACCTGCGCGATCGCCGATCTGGAAGCGACCGGCCGGGCGATTGCCGCCATGCAGGCATGCGGCGTCAAAGTGGCAATGGACGATTTCGGTTCCGGTCACACCTCGTTTCGCAATTTGCGCAATTTGCGGGTCGACCTTTTGAAGATCGACGGCGCCTTTATTCAAAACCTGGCGAGATCGGAGGACGATCGGTTCTTCGTGCGCACGCTCGTCGATCTCGCCCATCATCTTGAGATCCCGGTCGTCGCGGAATGGGTGGAGGATGCCGAATCGGCGGCGATCCTGACCGACTGGGGCGTCGATTATTTTCAGGGCCACCATTTCGGAGAGCCGCAGTGCGCCGCAAGCTTGGCGGCTTCCGCCGTCGCATAGCCGCGCCGGCCGCGCTCATTCCTTCGGGGTAAGTCCATCGAGCCTTTTTTGCAGCTCATCGAGCTGGCGCTTCATCTCGTCGAGATCCGATTTGGCTCCCGCCTCGCTCGGCGTCTCCTGCGACTTGTCGGACGGCGTCGTCAGGGCGGTTCCGAAGGGCGAAAACATCGACAGGGCTTGGCTGAAAATGGCCATGTTCTTGCGGGTCTGTTCCTCGAGCGACCCAAACATCTGCCGTGTCGGTCCCGCCCCAAAGGTGCTGGCGAACTGGTCCCGGAACTTTTGCTGGTCGGTGGTGAGCTTGTCGATCGTGAACTCGAGATAGCTCGGCACCAGCATTTGGATGCTGTCGCCATAGAAACGGATCAATTGCCGCAGAAAGGTAATCGGCAGGAGGGCCTGCCCGTTCTTTCCTTCCTGCTCGAAAATGATCTGGGTAAGCACCGAGCGGGTGATCTCTTCGCCGGTTTTGGCGTCGTAGACGACGAAATCCTCGCCCTTCTTCACCATATCGGCAAGATCTTCGAGGGTCACATAGGCGCTCGTCCCAGTGTTGTAGAGACGCCGGTTGGCGTATTTCTTGATCGTGATGGGTTGCTTCTCGTTGGTCATGTCCATCAAAACCCTATTCTGAGGCAAGCTCGGGGGCGTGACCTCCGCAAAGGACCATAAGCGTTTTATTGCTTTGCGAAAACTGAAATTCTCCGGGAACGGCTTTGGGGCGGCGATGCTTGACCGCGGACCGGCAGAAATGCTTGAGAATGACTAATATCGATGTAACGGCGCGCGGCTTCTTCTTGATCGAAGCCGTAGCCGCAGGAGAGTTGCCCAATGTCGCGCGATATCGTCATCGTCGGGGCGGCACGCACCGCCGTCGGATCTTTCAACGGCGCTTTTGCCGCTCTGCCGGCGCATGAGATCGGCGCGATTGCGGTCGCCGCCGCCGTCGAGCGCGCCAAAGTGGCCAAGGACGAGGTCGACGAGGTCATCCTGGGCCAAATTCTGACTGCCGGGGAAGGCCAGAATCCGGCCCGTCAGACGGCGATGAAGGCCGGAATTCCGCAGGAAAAGACTGCCTGGGTGATCAATCAGGTGTGCGGTTCTGGCTTGCGTGCCGTCGCGCTCGGCATGCAGCAGATCGTCAATGGCGACGCGAAAATCATCGTCGCGGGCGGCCAGGAAAGCATGTCGCTGGCACCGCACGCCGCGCATCTGCGCACTGGCACGAAAATGGGCGACGTCAAGTTCGTCGACATCATGCTGCGCGACGGGCTCATCGACGCCTTCCACGGCTACCACATGGGTGTGACCGCGGAGAACATCGCGACGAAATGGCAGATTAGCCGCGATGAGCAGGACAAGTTCGCACTGGCTTCGCAGAACAAGGCGGAAGCGGCGCAAAAGGCCGGCAAGTTCGTCGATGAAATCGCGCCTGTTACGGTTGCGACGCGCAAGGGCGACGTCATCGTCACCGAGGACGAGTATATCCGCCCCGGCACGACTCTCGAAGGACTCGCCAAACTGAAGCCGGCGTTTTCGAAAGATGGGACGGTGACGGCCGGCAATGCTTCGGGGATTAACGACGGCGCCGCGGCGCTCGTTCTGATGAGCGCCGAGGACGCGCGCTCCCGCGGCCTCAGCCCGCTCGGCCGCATCGCGTCGTGGGCGACCGCCGGCGTGGATCCGGCAATCATGGGCAGCGGCCCTATTCCGGCGTCGCGCAAGGCGCTGGAAAAAGCCGGCTGGAAGGTAAAGGACCTCGAACTTATCGAAGCCAACGAGGCCTTCGCCGCGCAAGCGCTGGCGGTCAATAAAGACATGGGCTGGGACCCGGCAATCGTGAATGTAAACGGCGGGGCGATCGCCATCGGCCACCCGATCGGCGCTTCGGGAGCGCGGATCCTCGTGACTCTGCTGTTCGAAATGCAGCGACGCGGCGTGAGCAAAGGACTTGCCACGCTGTGCATCGGCGGCGGCATGGGGATCGCGCTCGCCATCGAACGCTGACGTGAATACCGGAGGCTAAAAAACCAAATCGTTTGGGTGGAAGGCGAAGGTAGGGACCAAAATGGCTCGCGTCGCGGTGGTGAGTGGCGGCACGCGCGGCATCGGCGCGGCGATCAGCAACGCCTTGGCCGCTTCCGGCTACCGCGTCGCTGCGGTCTACAACGGCAACGACGACGCTGCGGCGAAATTCAAATCGGAAACCGCGATTCCCGTCTACAAATGGGACGTGTCGGACTACGCCGCCTGCGTCGCCGGTCTCGCCTCGGTCGATGCCAACCTCGGGCCGATCGATATCCTCGTCAACAATGCCGGCATTACGCGCGACTCGATGCTCCACAAGATGACCCCCGCCCAATGGTACGCGGTCATCAACACCAATCTAAATTCGCTCTTCAACATGACGCGGCCGGTGATCGAGGGAATGCGCAGCCGCGGTTTCGGGCGCATCGTCAACATCTCTTCGATCAACGGCCAGCGGGGACAGATGGGCCAGACCAACTATGCCGCCGCCAAGGCCGGCGATATCGGATTTACTAAGTCGCTGGCGCAGGAGAACGCCGGCAGAGGAATTACCGTCAACGCCGTCTGCCCCGGCTATATCGCCACCGAGATGGTCACAGCCGTGCCGAAGGAGATCCTCGAGAAATCGATTCTTCCGCAAATTCCGGTACGCCGCCTGGGCAAACCGGAAGAGGTGGCGCGTTGCGTCGTCTTCCTAGTATCCGACGAGGCGGGATTCATCACCGGCGCGACGCTTTCGGTGAACGGCGGCCAATATATGATCTAAGGTCAGCGCGGTTCAGTCCTGCTTCGCCTTGGGTTTCAACACCTGCCGGCCGCGGTACATCCCGCTCTTGCGATCGATGTGGTGCGGGCGACGCAGTTCGCCCGAGTCCTTATCCTCGACATAGGTCGGCGCCTTCAGCGCATCGGCCGAGCGGCGGAAGCCGCGTTTCATCCGAGAAGTTTTGCGTTTCGGGACAGCCATATCCGCTCCAAACGATCGGACCCAGTTTCGTGGGCCGGCTGATACACGCAAACGGCGCTTTTGGCTACTCGAAATTGCCGCCCAACGGGCCGTCGTTATCGCACGCAGTCGAGAAATCCCGGCGTCCGGTTGACGCGCCGCTCGACGATGCGCGCATGGATGGTGACCCGCCAATTGGGATGCAGCACGCTGCGCGTATAGGGGTCGGGCAGGACGGCGGCGAGCAGCGCCGCCTCATGCAAGCTGAGATTCGCGGCGCTCTTGTGAAAATAGGTCTCCGCGGCCGCCTCGGCGCCAAAGACCCCGTCGCCCCATTCGGCGATGTTCAGGTAGATTTCCAGAATGCGCGACTTCGGCCAGACCCGATCGAGCAAAAGCGCCAGCGGAATTTCGAAGCCCTTGCGGACGTAGGAGCGGCCGGGCCATAGAAACAGGTTTTTCGCCACCTGCATCGTGATCGTCGAGGCGCCGCGTGCCGGCCCTCTGACGCCGCTTTCGTCGATCACCTCGCGCATCGCGCCCCAGTCGACCCCGTGGTGGCGGCAGAAATGCGCATCCTCGGACATCACCACGGCGGCCAGAAGATTGGGCGAGAAGCGATCGAGCGGCAGGTAGTCGCGCTCGACCTTCTCGTGGAGCAGCATGCGGGCGAGCATCAAGGTCGAGACCGGGGAAACGAAGCGGTAGAGGAGAATGAGCCCGGCAAGCACGAAGAGAACCAGCAAGACGAGCCGCGTAAGCCATCGCACGACCGCACGGAACCCGCCGAAATTGCCGGATTTTCGAACCATGGGCGAGCCTTGACCGATCTGCCGCGATCGGGCAAGCGGAGCGGCCAAGGATGGGACGGGGAACGCATGACGGGGAAAGAAGATTTCCAGGCACGTCTCACGGCCGTGGCGGACGCGACCGAGGCGATGCTCGACAAGCTTCTGTCGGCCTCGCCTTTGCCGGGAGAGACGTTTCGGCCGGCGCGATTTCTCGCGGCCATGCGTTACGCGAGCCTCGGCGGCGGCAAGCGGCTGCGGCCTTTCCTGATGGTCGAAACGGCGCGGCTGTTCGGCATCGAAGGTGAAGGCGTGCTGCGCGCCGCAGCCGCCGTCGAGATGGTGCATTGCTATTCGCTGGTGCACGACGATCTGCCGGCGCTCGACAACGACGATCTGCGGCGCGGCCGGCCGACCACGCATCGCGCCTATGACGAAGCGACCGCCATTTTGGTCGGCGACGGGCTTTTGACCTATGCGTTCGACGTGACGGCCGATCCGGCGAGCGATTCGGATCCGGCGATTCGCGCCGCTCTTGTGCTTGCGCTGGCCCGCGCCGCCGGCCTCGGCAACATGGTCGGCGGCCAGGTACTCGATCTAGAGGCGGAAGCCGCCGCGGCGCCGCATACGCCGGAAGCCGTCGTCATGCTGCAATCGATGAAGACCGGCGCGCTGCTGCGCTACGCGGTAGAGGCCGGCGCGATTCTGGGACGCGCCGATGCCGCCGCCAAGGCCGCGTTATCGCGCTACGGGCAGGCGATCGGCGCGGCCTTTCAGGTCGCCGACGACATTCTCGACGTCGAGGCAGACGAGGCGGCGCTCGGCAAACGCGCCGGCAAGGATGCCGACCGCAACAAGGCGACGCTCGTCGCCGCGCTCGGACTCGAAGCGGCGCGGGCACGGCGCGACAAACTCGCCGAGGAAGCCGTCGCCGCGCTGGCGAAGTTCGGCGAAACCGGCGCGATTTTAAGGGAGGCGGCGCGCTTCGCGGTTGCCCGCAAGAATTGAGCGCGCTGCCCGAACCCAGGCGACGACGCTATTGGCGGCCGATTCGCATCGTTCAGTCGCGACCGCGGCTGTTCGTTAGCTGCGCCTGTGGAATCTTCATCGGCATCCTTCTGCCTCACGACATTCGGATGGTGACAAGAACCCTGATCGGCTGGAACGCCGGTCTTTGGCTCTATTTTGTGCTTGTGGGCATTATGATCGCGATGGACTCGAAAGAGACGGTTATGCGGAGAGCCGCGATTCAGGACGACGGGCGCTTCGCCATTCTGATTCTTGCGATACTCGCGGCATTTGCCGCTTTCGGCGGGATTTTCGCCGAACTGACGATCGTGAAAGACTCAAGCGGCCTGCTGAGGGCTCTTCATATCGGCCTTGCCGCGGCGACGATCGTAAGCGCTTGGACCTTCATCCATGTGATGTTCGCCCTGCATTATGCGCATGAATATTTCGCCGAGCGCATCCTAAAGGGTCCAAACGCCGCGCAATCGCACGCGGCTCTCCGGTTTCCCGGAACCAGCGAACCCGACTATCTCGATTTCTTCTATTTCTCGTTTGTCATCGGCGTTGCCTGCGCAACCGCCGACATCGAAATATGGGCGCGCGGCATGCGCCGCACCGCGCTCGTCCACTGCGTACTGGCGTTCTTCTTCAACAGCGCCGTGCTGGCGTTGACGGTCAACATCGCGGCGGGATTGGTCTGATTACGGCCCGTACGGATGGCCGAAGGGAAAGCCGGAATCGTCGTCGTCATCGCCACCCGCAGGCCCATAATAGCCGGCAAAGAACGGCGAGCCGACGCCGTCGATCGGATCGTAGACGCCGTAATGATAGGAGTTGGCGGGCGTGGGATCGCCCCAGCCCCAGTAGCGCACGGCCTGCGCCTGCGCGGCGGCGATGACCGGGTTGGGATTGACCCAGGGCGGCAGCGAAGTGACGCTGCGCATGCGATAACGCCAGGCGCCGACGCGAACCTGATAGGGCAGCGGGTAGAAACCGAGGCCGCTGCCGGGATCGCCGACGAGCGCGGCATAATGACCGCGCGCGCTATAGACCTTGCCGGGCGCTATGGCACCCACGGCCCCGAGATGCCGCGCGTGCCGATGGACGGCTTTGGGATGCGCGGTTGCGCTCCCCGCGAATGCAAGCGCCGCAAGGGTCGCAACAACCGCCGCCCAGCCTTTGATCATGGCCTCAATCTCCAGAAACGGCCTACCTGCCTGCTTAATATAGGTGGTCCGACGCTCAGCCGCCATTGATGCCGGTCAAAATGCCATGGCCGGAACAATGCCGCAGAAAGATTTTCGCTAAATTTTAAAGGAATACGCTATTCCGCGGCATTCTTTGCCCCGCCGAAGCGCCGCTCGATATAGTCCTGCACCAGCGTCTTGAATTCGGCGGCGATGCCCTCGCCGCGCAGCGTCATCGCTTTCTTACCGTCGATGAACACCGGCGCCGCCGGCGTCTCGCCGGTGCCCGGCAGAGAAATGCCGATATCGGCGTGTTTCGATTCGCCGGGCCCGTTGACGATGCAGCCCATGACCGCGACGTTGAGCGTCTCGACGCCGGGGTAGCGTTCCTTCCAGCCGGGCATGGCATCGCGGATATAGGCTTGGATGTCACGCGCCAATTCCTGAAACACGGTCGAGGTGGTGCGCCCGCAGCCGGGGCAGGCGGCGACGAGCGGCACGAAGGTGCGGAAACCCATGGTCTGCAGGATTTCCTGCGCGACTTTCACTTCGAGCGTGCGGTCGCCGCCCGGCTCGGGCGTGAGCGAGATGCGGATCGTATCGCC
>JASHUD010000081.1 GCA_030040215.1 Methylovirgula sp. | reverse complement strand
CATCTCGACATAGGCGAGAAGATGATGGCCGAAGGTGATCGGCTGCGCCGGCTGCATGTGGGTGAATCCGGGCATCACGGAGCCGGCATGCGCCAACGCCTTTTCGGCGAGCGCCGCCTGCAAAGCGCGGATCTCGGCGTCAAGCGCATCGATCGCGGCACGGATATAGAGGCGGAAATCGACCGCGACCTGATCGTTGCGCGAGCGCGCCGTGTGCAGCCGGCCGGCGGCCGGGCCGATCAGCTTCGTGAGCCTTGACTCGATGTTCATGTGAATGTCTTCGAGCGCGCGGGAGAAGCGAAACGCGCCCTTCTCGATTTCGCCACGGATACGTCCTAGAGCGTCGCGGATCGCCGCGGCGTCCGCCTTGGCGACGATGCCGGTCTTCTCCAGCATGGCGACATGGGCGAGCGAGCCTGTTATGTCGTGTTCGGCGAGTTCGCGGTCGAAATCAATCGAGGCGTTGATCTCTTCCAGGATGGCGTCGGGACGATCGGCGAACCTTCCGCCCCACATTTTGTTGCTCATCTCTCAAGCGCTCTCAGAACTAGGCATCATGGAACAGAAAGATCCAAGCTTGGGCCGGTTTCCTTCCCCGCTCATCAGTCTCGCCATTCTCGCCGCGGTGCTGGGTTTCATATACGTTATGAAAGACGGGCATCGCAATGAAGCTGCGACGGCTTGCGCCTCGACACGCACCGTTATCAGCCGTTTGGAGCCGCTGGTGCACGGCGAAATCGCCGCTTTGGCCCTTTCCGATGCGCCGCGGCCGATGCCGGACCTCGCTTTTACCGGCCCCGACGGGAAAACCGTCAAATTAGCGGATTTCCGCGGCCGCGACCTGCTCCTCAATCTTTGGGCGACCTGGTGCGTGCCGTGCCGGCAGGAAATGCCGGCGCTCGACCGGCTCGAGGCCAAACTCGGCGGTCCGGACTTTCAGGTCGTCGCTGTCAACGTCGATACCGCGCGGCTCGACCGGCCGCGCGCATTTCTGCGGGAGATCGGGGTCAAGAGCCTCGCTTTCTACGCCGATAACACGGCCAATGTCTTTGAAGTGCTGAAAGAGGGCGGCAAAGTGCTCGGCCTGCCGACCACGATCCTCGTCGACAAGAACGGCTGCGACATCGGCACGATGGCCGGCGCCGCGAAGTGGGATTCGCCGGACGCCTTGGCGCTGTTTTCGAAGGAGGAGAGCGCCGAAGCGCCGCAGACGAAAGGCTAGGGATTCTGGATTGCAATCGGCTCGACAAGCTGCGGGCCGTCGTTGCGCCAGTTGTTCACCGCCGGCGCAACCGGCCAGAGCTTCATGCGCTGCGCCGGATAGGGGCGCAGCAGCGCTTTCAGCTCCGCCCCCGTCGCGGGGATTTCGCCGAGCCATTGCGGCCAATCTTCTTCCGCCAGGATTACCGGCATTCTGTCGTGCAGCGGCGCGATCAATTCGTTGGCGGGGCAGGTGAGGATCGTGCAACTGCGCACGGTTTCGCCGGCCGGCGAAACCCACGTCTCCCATAAGCCGGCCATCACGGTAAACTGTTCCAAGGCACGGGCGATCGCGAAAGGTTGCCGGTCGGCCTTGCGCCATTCGTAAAACCCGTCGGTCACGACGAGGCAGCGGCGCCCGGCCCTCCAAGCGTCCTTGAAGGCGGTCGTCGTCTCGACCGTTTCGCTGCGTGCGTTGAACGTCCGGCTCCACGGCTTGGCGTCCTTTGCCCAGGCCGGAATCAATCCCCAACGCATCAGCGCCGGCAGGCGTGTTCCGCTCCTGGCATCGCGGATTGCGACGAGCACGTCCTGCGTCGGTGCGATGTTCCAGGAAGGCTTGAAGTTCGGTGCCGGCGCGAGCGCGTCGAAGCGCAGCAGCGTTTTGATTTCGGAATATTCCTCGGGAAGTCGGGCCCGCGCGCACATCGAAAGCTCTTGGCTCGCATCCGGCATCGCGCCGTAACGGCAAAGCTTGCGATGTACGACGCGCCGGTCAAGGTTTTTGCGCGGCGCAAGGAACGTTCGATGGTTTGCTCAGTTATAGCTTCCGGGGCGACGTACCGTATTTTTGGCGCTGTCCCGTTGACAGGGTTGGCCGGCGGCGCTTGCATCTGATGCGGGCGATGCCGCTAACTGCTGCAAAGTAAAAGCTTTTGTCGTTTTGCGGTGGACGCGTTTTCCTCCTTAAACTCGCGTTGGAGTGTCCCATGCAGACCACCGAGGAAGCTCTTCTCGAGGCCGAGGGCAGCGGCGTAGCGGCTTCCATTTCTTCTCGCACCGACGAAGCGAACAGCGGCTCATTGGGCGAACTGCGCGAGCTTTTGCATGCGCTGCAGGCAATGCGGGTCGGAGATTTCTCGGTGCGCATGGCCGGCGATCAGATCGGCATCATGGGCAAGGTTGCCGACACGTTCAATGAAATCGTCGCGGCCAACCAACGCATGGCCAAACAGCTCGAACGCGTCGGCCATGTCGTCGGCCGGGAGGGGAAGACGCGCCAACGCGTCCGCTTCGGCATTTCGAGCGGCGCCTGGGGCGAGATGGAATCCTCGGTCAACACGCTGATCGACGATCTGCTCTGGCCGACCACGGAAGTAACGCGCGCCATCGCCGCCGTGGCGCAAGGCGACCTCCTGCAGACCGTGCAGCTCGATGTCGACGGCCGGCCGTTGAAAGGCGAGTTCCTGCGCGCCGCCGAGATCGTCAACACGATGATCAAGCAGCTCAACGTGTTCACTTCCGAGGTGACGCGCGTGGCGCGCGAGGTCGGCACGGAAGGCAAGCTCGGCGGCCAGGCGCAGGTCGTCGAAGTGACCGGCGTCTGGAAGGAGTTGACGGAGAGCGTCAACTCGATGGCCAACAATCTGACGGCGCAAGTGCGCAACATCGCCGAAGTGACGATCGCCGTCGCCAACGGCGACCTTTCCAAAAAGATTACCGTCGACGTGCGCGGCGAGATTCTGCAGCTCAAGGAAGCCATCAACACGATGGTGGACCAGCTGCGTTCGTTCGCCTCGGAAGTGACGCGTGTCGCACGCGAAGTGGGCACCGAAGGCAAGCTCGGCGGCCAGGCGATCGTGCCGGGTGTCGCCGGCACCTGGAAGGACCTCACCGATTCGGTCAACGCGATGTGCGGCAACCTCACCGACCAGGTGCGCAACATCGCGCAGGTGACCACTGCGGTGGCGCGCGGCGACCTGTCGCGCAAGATCACCGTCGATGTGCGCGGCGAAATCCTCGAATTGAAGGACACCATCAATACGATGGTGGACCAGCTCAACGCCTTTGCATCCGAAGTGACGCGCGTCGCCCGCGAAGTCGGCACCGAAGGCAAGCTCGGCGGCCAAGCCGTCGTGACCGGCGTCGCCGGCACGTGGAAGGACCTGACCGACAGCGTCAACTTCATGGCCTCGAATCTGACGGCGCAGGTGCGCAACATTGCCGACGTCGCGACGGCCATCGCCGGCGGCGACCTCTCGAAAAAGATCACCGTCAACGTCAGCGGCGAGATTCTGCAGCTCAAAGAGACCATCAATACGATGGTCGATCAGCTCAACGCTTTTGCCGGCGAAGTCACGCGCGTGGCGCGCGAGGTCGGCACGGAAGGACGATTGGGCGGCCAAGCCAACGTGCTTGGGGTCGCCGGCACCTGGAAGGATTTGACCGCTTCAGTCAACTCGATGGCCTCGAACCTGACGGCACAGGTGCGCAATATCGCCGAAGTCTCGACCGCCATCGCCAATGGCGACCTTTCGAAAAAAATCACCGTCGATGTGCGCGGCGAAATCCTCGAATTGAAGGACACCATCAATACGATGGTGGACCAGCTCAACGCCTTCGCATCCGAAGTGACGCGCGTCGCCCGCGAAGTCGGCACCGAAGGCAAGCTCGGCGGCCAAGCCGAGGTGCCCGGCGTCGCCG
>JASHUD010000080.1 GCA_030040215.1 Methylovirgula sp. | reverse complement strand
ACGTGCCGGGCTGTCCGCCTTCCGCGGAGGCGCTTGTCTACGGAGTCCTGCTTCTGCAGAAGAAGATCCGTCGCACCGGCACGATCGAGCGTTAGAGCGAGGCATTGAGGCATTATGGACGGCGCGCTTCAGGACCTCGGCAAGGCGATCGCGGCGGCGCTGCCCGGCGCCATTCGCTCGAGCACGGTCGCCTTCGGCGAATTGACGCTCGATGTCGAGCCGGCGCGGCTCATCGAGACGGCGCGTCATCTGCGCGACGATCCGGGCTGCTTGTTCGTATCCTTCATCGATCTGACCGCCGTCGATTATCCGAACCGCGTGCCGCGCTTCGATGTCGTCACCCATCTGCTCTCGCCGCGCCACAACCTTCGTATCCGTGTGAAGGTCGCAACCGATGAAGACGTCCCGGTCGCTTCGCTGACGAGCCTGTACCCCGCTGCCGATTGGTTCGAGCGCGAGGCCTACGATCTTTTCGGCATCGTCTTTGCCGGCCATCCGGATCTGCGCCGCATCCTGACCGACTATGGGTTCGAAGGCCATCCGCTGCGCAAGGACTTCCCGATGACCGGTTATGTCGAGGTGCGTTACGACGACGCACAGAAGCGGGTCGTCTACGAGCCGGTGCGGCTGCGGCAAGAATTTCGCACCTTCGATTTTCTCTCCCCATGGGAGGGGCCGGTCGATTACGTGCTCCCCGGCGACGAGAAGGCGAGCAAAGATGAGGGCTGAGGCGCGCGGAACGCGGCGATGACAGACCAGAATGTCCGCAATTTCAGCATCAACTTCGGCCCGCAGCATCCGGCGGCGCACGGCGTCCTGCGCCTCGTTCTGGAGCTCGACGGCGAGGTCGTCGAGCGCGTCGATCCGCATATCGGCCTGCTACATCGCGGCACCGAGAAGCTGATGGAAGCGCGCACCTATCTGCAGAACGTGCCCTATTTCGACCGACTCGATTACGTCGCGCCGATGAACCAGGAACATGCCTTCTGTCTGGCGATCGAGAAACTGCTCGGACTGGAGGTGCCGCGCCGTGCCCAATTGCTGCGCGTTCTCTTCTGCGAGATCGGCCGCAACCTCTCGCATCTCTTGAACGTCACGACGCAAGCCATGGACGTCGGCGCGCTGACGCCGCCGTTGTGGGGATTCGAAGAGCGCGAGAAGCTCATGGTCTTCTATGAGCGCGCTTCTGGCTCGCGCATGCACGCCGCCTATTTCCGCCCCGGCGGCGTCCATCAGGACTGTCCACCCAAGCTCATCGAGGACATCGGCGCCTGGTGCGAGCCCTTTTACAAGGTGCTCGACGATCTTGAGGAACTCTTTGTCGAGAACCGGATCTTCAAGCAACGCAACGTCGACGTCGGCGTGGTGAGCTTGGAAGATTGCTGGGCGCGCGGCTTTTCCGGCGTGATGGTGCGCGGCTCGGGCGCGGCATGGGACCTACGCAAGGCGCAGCCTTACGAATGTTACGAGGAGATGGAGTTCGAAATTCCGGTCGGCAGACATGGCGACAATTACGACCGCCAGGTGATCCGCATGGAAGAGATGCGGCAGGCGACTCGGATCATGCAGCAATGCGTCGAGAAACTCATGTCGGCGGACGGACGGGGACCGGTCACGGCCGGCAAAGGAAAGATCGCGCCGCCGTCGCGGCCGGAGATGAAACGCTCCATGGAAGCGCTCATCCATCATTTCAAACTCTACACGGAGGGTTTCCACGTGCCGGCGGGCGAGGTTTATTGCGCCGTCGAAGCGCCGAAAGGCGAGTTCGGCGTCTATCTCGTCGCCGACGGCACCAACAGGCCGTATCGCTGCAAGATCCGCGCGCCGGGCTTCGCGCATCTGCAGGCGATGGACTTTCTCTGTCGCAAGCACATGCTCGCCGACGTCAGCGCGATCTTGGGTTCGATCGACATCGTATTCGGGGAGGTCGATCGATGACGGTACGTCGTCTCGCCGAAGAGCAGCCCGCAAGCTTCGCCTTCACGCCGGAGAACGAAGCGCGCTGCGCCAAGGAAATCGCCAAATATCCGCAAGGCCGCGAAGCCTCGGCGGTACTTGCATTGTTGTGGCTGGCGCAACGGCAGAACGGGCGCTGGCTGCCGAAGCCGGCGATCGAAAAAGTCGCAGCCATGCTCGGCATGCCGCCGATCCGCGCTCTTGAAATCGCGACGTTCTATTCGATGTTCAATCTTGCGCCGGTCGGCAAATATTTCATCCAGTTTTGCGGCACCACGCCCTGCGTGCTGGCTGGCGCCGACGCGATCAAGGCGGTGCTCGCGCGCCGCGTCGGCCCGCCGGGGCAGGTGACGGCCGACGGGCTTTTTTCCTGGGCCGAGGTCGAGTGCCTCGGCGCCTGCTGCAACGCGCCGATGGTGCAGATCAACGACGATTATTACGAAGATCTGACGCCGGAGAATTTCGAAGTGCTGCTCGACAGGCTCGCGGCGGGAAAGCCGGTCAAGCCCGGCTCGCAGATCGGCCGGCGGACGTCGGAGCCGATCGGCGGTTTGACGTCGCTTACGAGCCTTTATGGCGTCGACGGGCGCAGCGGTCCGCAGACCTATCGTGGTGCCCCCGGCGGCGAGACGGTCTCCGACAAGGATTGATTGCGATGCTCGAAGACAAAGACCGCATCTTTCTCAATCTCTACGGGTTCGGCGACCGGAGCCTGAAAGGCGCGCGCGCGCGCGGCGCGTGGGACAATACCAAAGCGCTGCTCGACAAGGGCAAGGACTGGATCATCAACGAGATGAAGGCGTCGGGCTTGCGCGGGCGCGGCGGCGCCGGGTTTCCGACCGGTCTCAAGTGGTCGTTCATGCCGAAACTCGATCCGGCGCGGCCGCATTATCTCGTCGTCAATGCCGATGAATCCGAACCCGGCACGTGCAAGGACCGGGAGATCATGCGCAACGATCCGCATCTGCTGGTCGAAGGCTGTCTCATCGCGAGTTTCGCGATGCAGGCGCATGCCTGTTACATCTACATCCGCGGCGAATATGTTCTCGAATATGAGCGGCTGCAGGCGGCGATCGACGAAGCCTATGACGCGAACCTGATCGGCCAAGACAATATTCACGGCTGGCCGTTTCACGTCCATGTACATCGCGGCGCCGGCGCCTACATCTGCGGCGAGGAAACCGCGCTCCTCGAATCGCTCGAGGGCAAGAAGGGCATGCCGCGGTTGAAGCCGCCGTTTCCCGCCAACATGGGGCTTTATGGCTCGCCCACCACGGTGAACAACGTCGAGTCGATCGCCGTCGCGCCGACGATCCTGCGCCGCGGCGCCGCCTGGTTTGCGAGTTTCGGGGCGCAGAACAACAGCGGCACGAAGCTTTTCTGCATTTCAGGTCACGTCGAGAAGCCTTGCAACGTCGAAGAGGCGATGTCGATTCCCTTCCGCGAATTGATCGAAACGCATTGCGGCGGCATCCGCGGCGGTTTCGACAATCTGCTGGCCGTCATTCCCGGCGGCTCCTCGGTTCCGCTCGTTCCGGCCCACGAGATCATCGACGCGGCCTTGGATTTCGACACGTTGCGCAATCTGAAATCGGGGCTCGGCACGGCGGCGGTGATCGTGATGGATAAATCGACCGATATCGTCCGGGCGATCACCCGCATCAGTTATTTCTACAAGCACGAGAGCTGCGGCCAGTGCACGCCGTGCCGCGAGGGAACGGGCTGGATGTGGCGCGTTCTGACCCGCATGGCGGAAGGCCGCGCCCAGAAACGCGAAATCGACATGCTGCTCGAAGTCACGACCGAAATCGAGGGTCACACGATCTGCGCGCTGGGCGACGCCGCGGCATGGCCTGTGCAAGGCTTGATCCGGCATTTCCGTCACGAGATCGAAAAGCGCATCGATCAATATACGGCCAACCCGCATTCGGAGCCGGCGGAAGGCTTCGGAATCGCGGCGGAGTAGGGCGATGGCAGATGCAAAGCCCATGACCAAGCTGCTTGTCGACGGCATCGAGATCGAGGTTCCGCCGGAATACACGCTGCTGCAGGCATGCGAGGCGGCGGGCGCCGAGATCCCGCGCTTCTGTTTCCACGAGCGGCTGTCGATCGCCGGCAATTGCCGCATGTGCCTCGTCGAGGTGAAGGGCGGGCCGCCCAAGCCGGTCGCCTCCTGCGCCATGGCGGTGCGCGATCTGCGCCCCGCCGCGAAGGGCGAGCTGCCAACCGTGCTCACCAAGTCGCCGATGGTGAAGAAGGCGCGCCAAGGCGTCATGGAATTTTTGCTGATCAATCATCCGCTCGACTGCCCGATCTGCGACCAAGGCGGCGAATGCGATTTGCAGGATCAGGCGATCGCCTTCGGCTTCTTCGGCTCGCGCTACAAGGAAAACAAGCGCGCCGTCGAGGACAAATACATCGGGCCGCTGGTGCGCACCTCGATGAACCGCTGCATTCATTGCACGCGCTGCGTGCGCTTTACGGCGGAAGTGGCGGGAACCGGCGACATGGGCGCGATCGGGCGCGGCGAAGATATGGAGATTACGACCTATCTCGAGACCGCCATGACCTCAGAGTTGCAGGGCAATGTCGCCGATCTATGCCCGGTCGGCGCGCTGCTGCCGAAACCCTATTCCTTCAAGGCGCGCTCCTGGGAACTCGCCAAGACCGATTCGATCGACGTCATGGACGCGCTCGGCTCCGCGATCCGCGTCGACAGCCGCGGCCGCGAAGTGATGCGCATTCTGCCGCGCATCAACGATGCGGTGAACGAGGAATGGATTTCTGACAAGACCCGTCACATTGTCGATGGTTTGCGCACGCAGCGGCTCGACACACCTTACGTGCGCGCGAGCAATCGTCTACGGCCAGCTTCATGGAGTGCCGCTTTCGACGCGATCGCGACCCAGATCAAATCTACATCGCCCGCTCATATCGGAGCGATCGCCGGTGACCTCGCCGCGGTCGAGGAGATGTTCGCGCTGAAAGATTTGATGACGCGGCTTGGCGTGAAGAACATTGACTGCCGTCAGGATGGTTCGTTGCTCGACCCGCAGT
>JASHUD010000079.1 GCA_030040215.1 Methylovirgula sp. | reverse complement strand
CTCGAGAACGACGCGGGAAATGACCGGCGGCGCGGGACTGCATTGCAAATCCCGCGCGGCGGCCAAAAGCCTTTCGGTCTCGCTCGGCAAATCGCCGGGAAATCCGGGTTTCTGCAAGTTATGCGGTGTGAGCGTAGTCATGCCTCATTCGATCGTTCAGGAGGGAAGAGCAAAAGAGGCGCGCGGCGCGCCCCCGTGGCGTCGTTTCGCGATCGCGTCGGCGTATCCGGCAAGGACGGCGTCGGCCATGTCCTCGATAGTGAACTGCGTCCTGACGAAAGCGGCGAGCGCCGCAGCTTCCTGATCGCGCTCGCGCGGGTTTTTTTCGAGCGCCGCCTGCATTGCGGCGGCGAGAATCGGCGAGCTATCGCGGAGGATGAGTCTGTTGCGATAAGGCCCGAATATCTCAGCAATTCCGCCAACGTCCGTGGCGATCATCGGCACCTGCGCCGCGGCCGCTTCGAGCACGATATAGGGCAGCGATTCCGCGCGGCTCGGGACGACGAGAATGCGGCCGAGCCGGAAAGCCTCGCTGGCGGGCATCGCTCCGGCAAAAGTAATGTCGCGTGAGACGCCACGTTGCGTCGCTTGCGCGACGAACTTGGCTTCATCGCGCCCCGCGCCGACGAGCATGAGACGCGGCCGCGGAACACGTGACGAGAGCAGGGCCATCGCATCGATCAGCGTGTCGATCCCCTTGGCGGCGCAGAGTTCGCCGATAAAGAGGAAATCGGCGGTATCCGGTGCGGCTTTGCGCGGCGCGAATTCCGCCGGGTTGAGGCCATTGCGGACGATCCGCACGAGGCTTTTTGTGCGCCCGACGCGTTCATCAAACTGCCCGGCGACATAGGCGCTTTCGAAGAGAAAAATATCGGTCCGCGCGGCAAGCAGACGTTCGGCCGTCATGTAGCTCCCCGAACGGAAATGGAAACTGCCGCCATGCGGCGTATAGGCCCGGATCGGCGAACCGAACCCCGGCAGGAAAGCCGGCAGGCGCGCATAGACGCCGCCTTTCGATCCGTGCCCGTGCATGACGTCGGCGCGAAGCGCGCGGGCGTGTAAAGCGACCCGTATGGCGGTGGGAAAGTCGAGAATATGCGGTGGACGCGGCATCGGGAAGCGCCAAATGCCGAGTGCGAGCGACGGTTCGAGGTCGGCGAGAATCTGAACCGCGCGTTCGCCGCCGGTCAGCGAGTCGGTTACGAGGCCGACCGCGTGACCGCGCGCGATCTGCTCTCGGGCGAGGTCGACGACATGCCGGAAAAGGCCGCCGACCGGGGCGCGCAACACATGCAGAATGCGAAGCTTGCGGTCGGGAGCGTTCTCTGTCCTCGGCATTTCTGTCTCTTCAGAAAAAACGCTCGCGCACGACGATCGTGTCGCCGGGCTGCACCGGATAACGGATCGGCGCCTGGCCGGTCACTTCCTTGCCGTTTACATCTCGCGTCACTTCGACGCCGCCTTTATCGGCTCTTGGCGTAAATCCGCCGGCGATCGCCACCGCGGTCTCGGCCGTCATCCCGTTGACGTAGGGATATTGACCCGGCGTCGTAACCTCGCCGAGGATGAAGAAAGGCCGATATGCTTCGACCTCGACGGAGACGTGCGGATCGCGCAGGAAGCCGTCATGCAGCCGTCTTTCGATTTCTTGCCCGAGTTCCGCCGTCGTCTCGCCTTGCGCGGGGACCAAACCGATCAGCGGCATCTGAATGTGGCCCGAGCTGTCGACCGAATAGGAATTACTCAAGCCTTCCTGTCCATAGACGATGACGCGCAAGCGGTCGCCGCTCGCAAGCCGATAGGGCGCGTTGGCGTCGGATGCGTAATAAGCCGAGTAGGACGAAGCGCAGGCCGCAAGGACAAGCGAAAACGCCAGCAAGCAAACTGAAACCAAGATGCGCCGCATGATTAGTGCCGAAGGTTTGAGATCGCGCCAAGAGCCCGCATCGGGTTTTCGATTTATAAGGCAGGCATGGTTAATAATTCTTAACCTTCGAGGGCCGATTTCAGGGAGATATTAACCTCGTTTCAACTTTAAAACGGCTTGATGCGTTGATCCAGGCAGGCGGGCGCTGACACGAAAAGACGATTACGCCTCACGAGGTTGCGGCATGACTCAAGCATTTGCGTCGGATACGAATTCCGACGAGCGCTCGGGCGATCTCGATCTCGGCGCGCTGGGATCGGCGATCTCCAGAAAGCGCAACTGGATTATTGTTCCGACCGCGCTCGCCTTCCTTCTCAGCGCCGCTTTCGTGAGCGTGGTCAAACCAAGCTACACCGCCGAAGCGGAGGTGCTGCTCGAGAACCAGGAGAATTTCTTCACGAGTCCGGGCCGCGCCGAGGTGCAGCCGCAGCAGGAGGGATTGGACACCGACTTGGTGGGCAGCCAGATTCAGGTCGTCACTTCGACCGATCTGGCGCGCCGCGCGGTTGAGCGCCTCGGTCTGGTCGGCAATCCGGAGTTCGATCCTTACGCCAAGGGCCTCGGCGTCTTCTCCCGCCTTCTCGTCGCCTTCCACCTCATACGCGACCCGATGCAGATCCCCGCCGAAGATCGGGTCATCGCGAAGTTCGAGGAGCATCTCTCGACCTTTTCGCCGCTGAAGACGCGAGCCATCGTCATTCAGTTCTCATCGCGCGATCCGGCGCTCGCCACGCGCGCCGCCAACGAGATCGCCAACATCTACCTCGAGATGAATTCCAGCGCGAAGCGCGAGATCGCCCGGCAAGCCGCCGCGTCGCTCGCCGCGCAGATCGCCGAGCTGAGGATCAAGGTCACGAGCGCTTTGGACGGAGTGGAACGCTACCGGGCGAGTTCCGGTCTACTGGCCGGCGCGAACAATATGACCATCACCGGCCAGCAGCTTGCCGACCTCAACGGCGATCTTTCGCATGCCCGCTCGGACATGGCGGACGGGCAGGCGAGGGCGGCGCTGATTCGCCAGATGCTGCGGGAAGGGCGGCTCGCGCAAGTGCCGGACGTGGCCAACAACGATCTCATCCGCCGCATCGCCGAACAGCTGGTGACGGCCAAGGCGCAACTGGCATTGGAATCGGGCACCCTGCTTCCCGGTCATCCGCGCATTAAAGAGCTCAACGCCGAAATCGCCAATCTCGAGGTTCAACTGCAGTCGACCGCCGAAAACACCGCCCAGGCGCTGGAAAACAATTCGAAGATCGCGGCGGCGCGCGTCGCCAACCTCGAGGCCGCCATCGAGCAACAGAAGAAAGCAGTGGTCGTCTCCAATGCCGACGCGGTGCATTTGCACGAGCTTGAGACGACCGCCCAGTCGCTGCGCGATCAGCTCAACAGCAGCTTGACCAAATATCAGGTGGCTTCGGCGAGCGCTAATTCGATGTCGACGCCGGCCGATGCGCGGATTATCGCGCGTGCGACTCCGCCGCAGGAGCCTTCGTTTCCGAAGAAAGTGCCGACCGTCGCCCTGGGAACGATCGTCGCGTTTGTTTTCTCGCTTGGCGCGGTCATCGCCAGCGAACTGTTCTTGGACGAGCCGCGGCGTTCCGGCGCCGCCGTGGAGCCGCGTCCCATCGACGAGCGCAAACGCGGGATTGCGCGGATCGCTGCGCGCCTTAAGGAGTTTGGCGTCGCGCGCCGCGAGGATGAGGAAGACGCGGAGATCAGCGAAGACAGCGAAATTTACGACGATGACTTCGGCGCAAAGGTCGTGGCGCGCGCCGCCGGCCAGCAGGGCGTGCAGATCGTTGCGACGCGGATCTCCGACAGCGAGGCGGCAAACGCGGCGCTGATCGGATTTGCACGCAATCTGGCGCGCGACGGCAGGCCGATCGTGGTCGACCTCCATGCGCCGGCAAAGCAGGTGGAACCGCTCTTCGACGCGCAGCAAAAGGCGGAGAATATGCTTGGGCTGACGGATCTCTTCGAAGGCAACGCGTCGATATCCGAAATCATCCACCGCGATTGCGCTTCGCGCCTTCACTTTGTGCCGTTCGGCTCGGGCGAAGCAATCGATTCCGACGATCTCGACACGGTCCTCGAGGCGCTGGCGCAATCTTACGATTTCGTCGTGCTCGCCGCGCCGCCGCTCGCCACCAGCGAGATGCCGAAAGCGCTCGCCCCTTACGCCGATTTCGTCGTGCTCGCCGCGCCTAAGAATGAGGAGTCGGATGCGGCGTGCGCCGAACTCAAGGCTGCCGGGGCGACCGACGTTCTGGTGATCGACGGTATGGAGGAAATGGCGGCCTCCTAGCGGCCGCCCGGCTTCGTGGACACGCTAAGATCGAAGCTTGTCGCGCCGACCGGCAAGTCTAAACTGCCGCCGGCATGACCTCCCGTCCAAGAGTCCGCGATATCGCCGCCGATCCGATCCTGGCGCTGATGCTGGCGCTCGGATTCTCCTCGGGCCTGCCGTTCCTGCTGGTCCTCGGCACCCAGGCGGCGCGCCTCGCCGAGGCAAAAGTGCCGATCGAAGCGATCGGGCTCATCAGCTGGGTCGGCCTCTGCTACTCGCTCAAATTCCTCTGGGCGCCGATGATCGACACGGTCGATGTGCCGTGGCTGGCGCGCGCTTTGGGGCGGCGCCGCGCCTGGCTTCTCACCGCGCAGATCGGCGTCGTTGGCGGGCTCGTTGCGCTCGGTTTCGCGAATCCGGCGCGCTCGCTTTTCGGCCTCGTCGTGCGCGCCGCGATCACCGCCTTCGCCGCCGCCACGCAGGATGTGGTGATCGACGGCTGGCGCATCGATTCCGCGCCGACCGAGCGCCAAGGCATCATGGCGGCGACCTATAATTTCGGCTATCGGCTCGGCCTTCTCGCCGCCGGCGCGGGGGCGCTTTACCTCGCCGATTTTTACAGTTGGCGGACCGCCTATCTCGTCATGGCGGCGCTGATGATCGTCGGCATCGGCGCCGGCCTTCTCTCGCCGCGACTGCCCGAGCGCGCGCGCGAGACCGACACCTCGCTCGCCGAAAAATTCGTCGAGCCCTTGACCGATCTCTGGCGGCGCTTCGGGCCGCTGCTCGCCGCGATCCTGCTGCTCGTCGCGCTCTACCGGCTGCCCGATTTCTTGAGCGGCGTGATGGCCAACCCGCTCTATATCGACCTCGGTTTCTCGAAGAGCCAGATCGCCACCATGTCGAAAGTGTACGGCGTATGGATCGGCATCGCCGGCGCCTTCGCCGGCGGCTTTGCGATCACGCGGATCGGGTTGATGCCGGCGCTGCTCATCGGCGGGATCGCGGCCGCAACCTCGCATCTATGCCTGGCGCTACTTGCCGCGACCGGCAAGAGCTTGGCCCTGCTGGCGCTCTCGGTCAGCGTCGAGAATTTCGCCGGCAATTTCGCCGGTGCGGCGCTGATCGCCTATATGTCGTCGCTCACTTCGCCGGCCTACGCCGCCAGCCAATATGCGCTCCTGAGTTCGCTCTTCGCGCTGCTCGGTAAGTTCTTTGGCGGACTGTCGGGATTTGCGGTGAAGGAGATCGGCTTCGCCGGCTTCTTCGCTTGCACCTCGACGATCGCTTTGCCGGTCGCAGCACTGTGCCTGCTCGTCTGGGCAAAGCAGGGCGAGGCGACGCGGCGGCGCGCGGAAGTGGGCGTGGCGGAGTGAGAAAGCGTGAGCGATGCTAGCCGCGGTGCACGGCGAGCGGGCCGAACGCCTGCGTCACCGGCATCATTTCGATCGTGTTGATGTTGACGCGCGGCGGAAGCGTGGCGACCCAATAGATCGCCTCGGCGATATCTTCCGGCGTGAGCGCGTCGGCGCCTTCGTAGAGTTTGGCGGCGCGTGCCGCATCGCCGTGGAAGCGGATCGTCGAGAATTCGCTGCCGCCCACCAGCCCCGGCTGAATGTCGGTCACGCGCACGCGCGTGCCGATGAGATCGGCGCGCAGGTTCAGCGAGAACTGATGCACGAACGCTTTCGTCGCGCCGTAGACGTTGCCGCCCGGGTAGGGATAGCGCGCCGCGGTCGAGCCGAGGTTGACGATGAGGCCGCGATCGCGCGCCACCATGCCCGGCAGCGCCGCGCGGGTCACGTAGGTCAAGCCTTTGACGTTGGTGTCGACCATCGCGTCCCAATCGTCGAGATCGGCCTTTTGCGCCGGCTCGAGGCCGAGCGCGAGCCCGGCATTGTTGACGAGCACGTCGATCTCGGTGAAGGCGGCGGGGAGCGCGTTGAAGGCGCGCGCGACGGCGACGCGGTCGCGGACGTCGAAGACGAGCGGAAGGATTTTATCGCGGCCGAGTTCGGCGGCGAGAGCTTCGAGACGCTCGCGCCTTCGGCCGGTGATGACGACGCGGTGGCCCTCTTTGGCGAAACGCCGCGCCGTCGCGGCCCCGAACCCCGCGCTCGCGCCGGTGACGAAGACGATCATGATCCGCTCTCCTCGAAAACCCTGAGCTAATCTAGGCGCAAAGCGGCGGGAAGGGGAGGGAGGGATTTCAGCGCCCGCGGGGGATCGAGCACGAGAGCCAAATTTGGCGCTCTCGAATGCGCGCGCTACATTGTCGCTGTGCGACGCCAGGGAGATTCGGCATGAAAAAATTCCTCATTTTATATCTCATCCCCGCGGCGGTACTTGAAGATTGGTCGAAGATCGACCCCGACAAGAAGAAAGCGGCCGAAGAAAAGCTGCGCGGCGAATGGAGTGAATGGATGCGCAAGCACGCTCAAGTGACCGGCGACACGCAGGCTTGCGGCAAGACGAAGCGCGTTTCCGCGAGCGGAACGTCGGATACTAAGAATGA
>JASHUD010000078.1 GCA_030040215.1 Methylovirgula sp. | reverse complement strand
ACGGAGACCTTGAAGCCGTCCGCTTTGAGATACCGGGCGGCGACGAACCCGTCCCCGCCATTGTTGCCCGGGCCGCAAAAGACGGCGATTCGCCGCCCATGCGGATCGCCTGCCGTAAGCAGCCGCGCCGCGGTTTTGGCGACGGCGGCACCGGCGCGATCCATTAAAACTGCGCCAGGAATCCCGGCGGCGACCGTCAGTCGGTCCGCCGCGGCCATTTCGGCGCTGGAAAGCAGTTCCGGAGGCGTGGTGAGCATGATTCGACCGTGGCTAAGAATGTCCGGGCGCGTGCCGATGCGTTGCAGCGGGAGAACTTCGTTTTGCCTAAAATTCGTCACCGCCCATTAAGTTGACATTCCGGTTCGCGCCGGGGTAGAAAATCTTTCGCCGCGACGCTGAATTATCGAGGCTTTTCGCAGTCCTTGCTCTTCGGAGAGTCTCTCGTGGACTTGAAACCCCGCACCGCCAAATTCGGCATCGGCCAAATCGTCCGGCATCGCAAATATCCGTTCCGTGGCATCATTTATGATGTCGATCCGGTTTTCGCGAACACCGACGAATGGTGGCTTGCCATTCCCGAAGAAGTGCGGCCGTGCAAGGACCAGCCTTTTTATCACCTCTTCGCTGAGAACGCCGATACCGAATACGTCGCCTACGTCTCGGAGCAGAACCTTTTGCCCGACACTTCCGGCGATCCGGTGCGCCACCCGCAGGTCGAAGAAATGTTCACGCGCGCCCAAGACGGCGGCTACCACATCAAAACCGCCCGCATGAACTAGACCGGCTTCGCTATCCCGCACGACGCAGCGCCTCGCGCTAACGCTATGCGCGCTATTTGCTCTTTGATTGTGCTGGCGCGGCGGGAGCCGGAGCCGGGGTAGCAGCCGGCGCGCTGGTCGGTGGGGCCGCGCCGCCGGTCGGCGAGCCGCCACCTTGTTTCTGCGCCTCAAGCTTCTTGCGCTCTTCGTCGGCGCGTTTTTGCAATTCCTCCTGGAACTTCTTCTGCTCCGCCTCAAGCACCTTCGGGTCGACTGCCGGCCCGTCGAACGTCTTGCCGAAATCGGCGAGCGGAACGCCGAACGTGACTTCGTTGTTGGCCTGATTGCGGACGGCGATGTTGAGCGTCGTGCCTTTTTTCATTTGGTCGATGGTCGGGCCTTTCACCCTGGATTCCGCGAAACACCCGTTCGGGAAACAGATCTCGAAAGCGCCGTCGAGGGTGGTGCCGCTGTCCACCCAAAAACGGAAACCGGGACGCAACATAAGCCCGACCGGCATCAATAGACGGACGATGCGCGTATCGTCGCCCTTGATGTCATAGACCGCCACGGCAAGAACTGGCGCCTGATTGGCCTGCGCGCTGAAGTCGCGCGTCGTGTAGCAAACGTCCTTGTTGGCCGCCTGATCGTGGCCGCATACTTTGGTCCACTGCGGTTGCGTGCCGACCAAATCGAGCCTGATTGGGCCTTGCGGCTGCGCCGGGGCGGCGGATTGCGTCTGGGGCTGACCGGCGGGCGCCGGATTGGCGGGCGCCGCCTGCTGCGCGAAACCCTCCCCGCTGGCCAGGACGAAAATGCCGGCCAAACCAGCGAAGCCGAGACGCGTCAACGAAAACGCCATAAGGAAAGCCTTTCCGATTATGGGAACTCCGGCCGAAGGGCTTTGGGGCGCCGGAGCAAGATTGATGGCGGCACACAAAGCGCGAAGCCCGGCCGCTAGTCAAGGTTCAAGGTGGTGCGAAATGCGCCCGGTGCGGGGCTTCGAATGCGGCAAGAAATTGGCCGTCGGCGCCGCCCGACGGGCGAAATTAGCGTTTGTCAAAAAGGGCATAACCGTGCGCCGCAACGGCATTTGCCGCCGCCGCACCTGTTCAGGGCAGCCCGCGCGCCGTAGAGTCGGCGCATGCACTTCGACGCGATTCGCTGCCTGCGGCGGCCCCGCCCCGGAGCTTTCGACGGAAGGGCGGCGATCCTCCGCGCCGCGGTCATTCTCGCGTCCTTCACCAGCGTTGTGGCGCAAGCCGATACGAACCTTTGCCGGAGCATCGCCAGCATCGATTCCAAGCCGCCGATACTGCTCGCCGCGCTCGATGATTCGCAAGATGGCGTGCCGCAGTACGCAATTGCCATGCATGGAGCGCCGGCCCTTGCGCAGAACTACACGCATTTTCCTTACGCCAATCCCGCCGCGCCAAAAGGCGGTCGTCTCAACATCGGCTTGCTGGGGACGTTCGACAGTCTGAACCCGTTCAACATCAAGTCGGGTTCGGCGGCGCAAGGTCTCGACGCCAACGTATACCAAACCTTGATGGCGCGTTCGCTCGACGAGCCTTTTACGCTCTATGGATTGATCGCCAAGAGCATCGAGACGAACGAGGCACGCTCGTATGCGCTCTTTCGCCTCGATCCGCGCGCCAAGTTTTCCGATGCAACGCCGATCACCTCGGCCGATGTCGCGTTCACCTTCAATCTCTTGAAGGAAAAGGGCCGGCCGCAGCAGCGCGCCGCCTATACGCTCGTCAAACGCGTCGAGGTGCCCGATGCCGAGACGATCCGCTTTGACTTTCCGGGCGTCGACGATCGCGAATTGCCGCTGATCCTGGCGCTGATGCCGGTGCTTTCCCGGCGCACTACCGATGTGGCGAATTTCGAACAGGCGAGCTTTGCGATCCCGGTCGGCTCGGGGCCGTACCGCATCGCGGAGGTGGATCCGGGCGAAAAGCTGATTTTGCGCCGCAACCCCGCCTATTGGGCCAAGGACCTGCCAAGCCAACGCGGGTTCTTCAACTTCGATACAATCGAAATCGACTATTATCGCGACGCCAATAGCCTCTTTGAGGCCTTCCAGGCAGGGCTCGTCGACTTTCGCATCGAAACGGATCCGCTGCGTTGGACGACGAGCTATAACTTTCCAGCCGTGCGCGAACGTCGCGTCGTCTGCGAAAGCCTGCCGGTCGGCGGCCCGAAAGGCATGGACGGTTTCGTCTTCAATCTGCGGCGCGGCTTGTTCGACGACGTTCGGGTGCGCGAAGCGCTCGGCATGATGTTCGACTTCGAATGGGTCAACGCCAATCTTTTTGCCGGCCAATATACGCGCACTAAAAGCTTCTTCGATAATTCGGAATTTGCGTCGACCGGCCGCCCGGCAAGCGCCGCCGAGCGCGCCCTTCTTGCGCCCTTTCCGGGTGCCGTGCGCGACGACATCATGGAGGGGCGCTGGCGGCCGCCCAAAAGCGACGGAACCGGGCATGACCGGGTGTGGCCGAAACGGGCGCTCGATCTCCTCGCTTCCGCGGGTTGCGCGCTCGTTGACGGAAGATTGCGCAAGGACGGCAAGCCTTTCGACTTCGAAATTATGGTGGAGGATCGCAGCCAAGAGCGCTTGGCGCTCAATTACGCCCATTCGCTTGCCCGCATCGGCGTCGAGGCTCGGGTGCGGCTCGTCGACGAAGTGCAATACCAAAGGCGCCGCCAGAACTTCGATTTCGACATGATGCTCGGCAGTTGGGCCGCCTCGGCTTCGCCCGGCAGCGAACAGCGCACGCGCTGGGGTTCGGCCGCCGCCGACGAGCCGGACTCCTATAATCTTGCCGGCGTCAAATCGCCGGCGGTCGACGCGATGATCGAAGCAGTCCTGGCGGCAAAATCGCGCCAGGATTTCGTCACCGCGGTGCGCGCTCTCGACCGCGTGCTTCTCTCGGGCTTCTACATCGTTCCTTTGTTCCATTCGCGCGAACAGTGGATTGCCGCTTCGACGGCGCTGCAGAGACCCGCAAAATTGCCTAGCTACGGATCGCCGACGATCGATGCCACCCTCGATGCCTGGTGGAGGAAGCCATGAGCGCCGAGCCTGCCGCGGGTTTACGCGTCTTTTCACCCTATAGTCTCGATACGCTGCTGATGGGCGCCGCGCGTCTGCGCCCCGAAACGACCGCGCTTGCCGACCGCACACGAGCCTGTTCCTACGCGGCGCTGGCGGCGCATGTCGCGGGGCTCGCGCGGCTGTTGTCCGATTGCGGCCTGCAGCCGGGCGAGCGGCTGCTGCTGTTGGGCGGCGCGGAGATTTCGCTTGTCACCGCGCTTGTCGCGGCGCTGCGCGGCGGTTTCGAGCCGGCCTTGGCGCCCCTCGATCTCGGGGCCGCCGAACTTGCCGCCTATGCGCGCGCCATCGATGCGGCGGCGCTGATCGGGCCGAGCGAATATGGGGATCTGAAGTTTGCCGATGCGTGTTTCGAGGTGGCGGCGGCGGTCCAATCGATTCGGCTGGTCGCGACGCTGGGCCCGGGCGAAATCGACGGCGCCGTCGATCTGAGCCACGCGGCGGTTTCGCGTTATGTTGCCGCGCATCCGGACAATGGTCTCGAGCGCGGCAAGCCCGCCCCGGCGCCGGCGCGGATCATGACGCTCGACCGACGCCGCGCGACACCCGTTGCGCACGAGCAAGCAACCTTGATGGCGGCGAGCTTCGATTTTGGAGCGCGGGCGGAGATCGGACGCGAAACGCCGGTCCTCTCGACCTTGCCGCCGACGAGCTTTGCCGGACTGGTCGCCGGCCCGTTCGCGGCGCTTTTGTCCGGCGCCACGCTGCATCTGCATGGGCCGTTCGCGGCAAAAGAATTCCTAGAATGCCGGACGCGCGCCGGGCACTCCCATCTCGTCGTTCCCGCCGCGATTGCCGCCGATCTTGCCGGGGCCGGGATTCTCGAAGGATTAGCTTCGATCGTTCTCGTCTCGCGCGTGGCGGCGGCGCAGGACGGATTTATGCCACCACCGGCGTTTGCCTGTCCCTGCCGGCTGATCGATCTTTACGCGATCGACGAATCGACCGCCGTCACCGAGCCACGCCACGGCGAGCGCGCCGTTCCGCCGGCGCTCGAGCCGCATTACGTCGGCTTCGACGAGGCGCGGGTTCTGACGGTCGAACGCACCGCGGATCCGGCGCTCGGCTTTCGCGGCGCGGCGGTCACGGCGGCTCCGGCATAGAGATTGCCGGAGGGTTGCGCCTGCGGCCTAAAGCGTCGGACGAAGTGCTTTAAGTTCCTGGTTCAGCGCATAGTATGAGCCGAAATCCCGGAAATTCCGGGGATATTCTGGAGCTCTAGGACGATGCCGGTGGAAGGCAAATCGGGCGCCGTTATCGGCGTGGTCACGGTCTCGGACCGGGCCGCCGCCGGCGTCTACAAAGACGAAAGCGGGCCGGCAATCGTCGCTTTCCTCGAGCGGGTCGTCACGACCCCGGCCGCGATCGTCAAACGCATCATCCCGGACGGATTCGAGTCGGTGCGCGACTGCCTGATCGACCTTGCCGACAACGAGGGCTGCGATTTGATCTTCACGACTGGCGGCACCGGCCCGAGCCCGCGCGACGTAACCCCCGAGGCGACCGAAGCGGCGGCGCCGCGCGTGCTGCCTGGCTTCGGCGAATTGATGCGCGCCGAGAGCCTCAACCACGTACCGACCGCGATTCTCTCGCGGCAGATCGCCGCGCATCGCGGCAAATGCCTCATCGTCAATCTGCCCGGCAAACCCGCCGCGATCGACGTCTGTCTCTATGCCGTCTTCCCTGCCGTTCCCTATTGCCTTGATCTCCTCGGCGCGGCGCGGATCGAGACCGATCCCGCCATCCTCTCCTCGTTCCGGCCGAAATCCTAGATGCGCGCGCGAACCTCATCCACCGCGGCGGAAATCGCCGCCGAGCGCTTCGAAGCGCTGACCGCGGCCTATACGCCGCTATTCAACATCCCCGACGAATTCGTCACGGCCGACGGCCGGCGGCGGACGCACTGGGTGAAATTTCTCGGCGCGCTCGCCGAACTCGGCGCCGAAGAGATCGAGCGGCGCTTTGCGACCGCCGACCGGCATATCCGCGATACGGGAGTCTCGTATCGCGCCTACGGCGACACGAGCGAACGCGCCTGGCCGCTGAGCCATCTGCCGCTGCTCATCGAAGCGGCCGAATGGCGGGAGATCGCGGCGGGCGTGACGCAGCGCGCGAAGCTTCTTGAGGCGGTGCTTGCCGACATCTACGGCGCCGGCAAGCTTGTGTCGGGCGGCGATCTGCCGGCCGCCGCGGTCGCCGGCTGCGCGGATTTTCTGCTGCCACTCGAAGGTCTGACGCCGCCGGGCGGGCGCTATCTTTATCTCTATGCGGCGGATCTCGGCCGCGGCCCGGACGGAAGCTGGTGGGTGGTCGGCGACCGCACGCAAGCGCCTTCCGGCGCCGGCTACGCGCTCGCCAACCGTCTGGTGCTGTCGCGCGCCTTCCCGGCCCTCTATCGCGACATGAACGTGGAGCGGCTGGCGCCGTTCTTCCAAGGATTGCGCGGCGGCTTGACAGCCATGGCGACGCACGCCGATCCGCGCATCTGCCTGCTGACGCCGGGGCCCTACAACGAGACCTATTTCGAACAGGCCTATCTCGCCCGCTATCTCGGCTTCCTGCTTGTCGAAGGCGGCGATCTGACGATGCGCGACGGCGAGATCCACGTGCGCACCATCGCTGGCCTGAAACGCGCCGACGTGATCTGGCGGCGCATCGACTCGGATTACGCCGATCCGCTCGAACTCAACGCCAAGTCGCGGCTCGGCGTGCCGGGGCTCGTCGAGGCGTTGCGCCAAGGCGGCGTCGTGCTCGCCAATGCGCTCGGCTCCGGCGTCCTCGAAGCGCCGGTGATGATGAGTTTCCTGCCGCGTCTCTGCCGACGCCTGCTTGGCGAAGATTTGAAACTGCCCAACGTCGCGACCTGGTGGTGCGGCCAGGCGCGCGAACGCGACAAAGTACTGGCCTACCCCGAAGGCATGGCGGTGGTCGGCGCGTTCGGCAATCCCGTCCTCGATTCGGAGCCGAACCAGGCGTTGATCCTCGCAGCGCTCTCGGCCGCCGAGCGCGCCCGCCTTGCCGCCGACGTTGCCGAGCGCGGCGTCGATTACGTCGGCCAGGAAGTGGTGAACCTGTCGACGACGCCGGTGCTCGAAGGCGGCAGGCTCGTGCCGCGGCCGTTCGTGCTGCGCGTCTATGCGGCGCGCACCCGCGACGGCTGGAAGATCATGCCGGGCGGCTTCTGCCGCATCTCGGGGCGCCCCGACGCGCGCGCCATTTCGATGGGCGAAGGCGTGCGCTCCGCCGACGTCTGGGTGCTCTCCGAAGCCCCGGTCGAGCACGTCTCGCTGCTGCCGACCGACGAATCGGTGCACATCCGCCGGCTGATGGGCCTATTGCCGAGCCGCGCCGCCGACAATCTCTTCTGGCTCGGCCGCTATCTCGAACGCGCCGAGGCGACGCTGCGCCTCATCCGCTGCCTCGCCGGGCGACTCATCGACACCGATACGCAGGCCAATGCGCGCTCCGCGGTCGAACGCATCGGCGCGCTGTTCGTCGCCTGGGGCGCGGCGCCCGCCCATGCGCTCGCCCAAGCCATGCGGCTTGCCGCGACGGGCCTGCACAGCAGCCAGGAATTCGGCTCGGCGCTCGCTTTGGTGCGCGACGCGCATCGCGCCGCCTCGTTTATCCGCGAGCGCCTGTCGCCCGACACTTGGCGGCTCATCGACGATTTGCGCAACCGTCTCGATCAGGACGAAGAAGCGGTGCTGACCGAGGCGGAAGCCTTCGAGCGCGCCAACGCGGCGCTGCGCACCATTGCCGCCATCGCCGGGCTCGCGCAAGAAAACATGAACCGCGGTGCCGGCTGGCATTTCCTCGAAATGGGCCGGCGCATCGAGCGCGCCATCAACACCTGCCGTTTCGCCCGGCATTTCGCGCATGCCGATGCGCCGGCCGAAGAGCTCGATATTCTGCTCGATCTCATCGATTCGCCGATCACCTACCGCTCGCGCTACATGATCGGCGTGGCGCTCGGCCCGGTGCGCGACATGGCGCTGCTCGATCCGTATAACCCGCGCTCCGTCGCCTTTCAGGTCGAGCGGCTCGACAAACACATCGCCGAACTGCCGGCGCTCGCCGACGACGGGATGCTCGAGACGCCGCGCCGCATCATCGTCAAGCTCGCCGCCGAGATCGCCGCAACCACGGTGGACGGGCTCGACAACACGCGCGTGCTCGGCTTCGAACAGGCGCTGCTGGCGCTTTCCGACGCGATCGCGGCGCGGTATTTCCTGCAAGGGCCGCATCTCGCCCGCGCCGACACCGCGAGCGGGCTCGCGTGATCTACGACATCCGTCATGTGACGATCTACGAATACGGATCGCGCGTCACCCTCAGCTATTGCGCGCTGCGCCTTTTGCCGCGCGACGGGCCGGGGCAGAAAGTGCTGGCCAGCAATCTCCATATCGATCCGGCGCCGAAGGAGATCGACGAACGCGCCTGTTTCTTCGGCAATCGCCTGACCTCGATGACCATCGAGACGCCGCATCGGCGCCTGACGGTCGAAGCTTCGTCGAGCGTCGAAGTCGAACGTTTGGCGCCGCCCGACGCGGCGGCGACGCGGCCTTGGGAGGAGGTGCGCGAAACGGCGTATGAAAGCCAATCGCTCGCCCGCCAATCGCCGGCGCTTTTTCTGCACCCGAGCCGCTACGTGCCGCGCTTTCCGCCGGCCCGCGAATATGCGCGCGCCTTCTTCGCGCCCGGCCGGCCGGTGCTCGAAGCGGCCAGCGATCTCATGCGGCACATGCGCGGCGATTTCGTCTACGATCCGACCTCGACCGTGGTTTCGACGCCGCTCTCGCAGGCGTTCGAACAGCGCTCCGGCGTCTGCCAGGATTTCGCGCATATCATGATCGCGGGCTTGCGCGGCCTCGGCCTGCCCGCCGCCTATGTGTCGGGCTATATCCGCACCGTTCCGCTCGGCAGCGCGGCGGATTTGCAAGGCGCCGACGCCATGCACGCCTGGGTGTCGCTCTGGTGCGGCGCGGACACCGGCTGGATCGGGCTCGATCCGACCAATGCGCTGCTCGTCGGCAACGATCACATCGTGCTCGCCGAGGGGCGCGACTATGCCGACATCTCGCCGGTCGCCGGGATCATATCGGGCGCCGGCGAACAGGATATCGAGGTGAAAGTGGACGTCGTGCCGCGGCAACGGTAAGCCGCCGGCGCGCGAGGGTGTCTCTTGTCGAAAAAGCACAGGCAGCCGTTTGTCGATCCCGCCCTTCAAGCGCAATGGCAAAGCGCGGTGGCGTTTCTTCAACAGGGCCGGCTTGCCGAAGCGGAACGGATTTGCGCGGAAATTCTGCAACGCGCGCCAAAGCATTTCGGCGCGCTGCATCTCATGGGCGTCGTCGCGCATCAAAACCGCGCCTACGAGCGGGCGGTTGCGTTCTTTTCCAAGGCCGTCGCCGCCAATCCCGAATTCCCGCAGGCCTATTACAATCGCGGCATCGCCCAGCAGGCGCTGCGGCGTTTCGGCGACGCACTCGTGAGCTACAATAAAGCCATTGCGCTGAAGCCGGACCACGCCG
>JASHUD010000077.1 GCA_030040215.1 Methylovirgula sp. | reverse complement strand
CCGCCCGTCATGATGATCGGTCCTTCAGCACCAAACGGGCCGCCGGTGCCGATTGAGATCGCCGAGGAGAGCGGCTTAAGAATGGCCACCTTCGGACTGAGTCGTGAACGTCCGAGCAAGATCGCTTCGATTGCCTCCGGAATTCCATGGCCACGAATTCTTTGGCTTCCGTAGCGCGCCATCAGGCCGACAACGAGAGAGCCTGCAATCGGAACGAGGACCGTCCATAGAGCGAGGTGGGCATGGCCGAGCTTGGGGTCCGCAAAGCTAAATCGACCGAA
This sequence comes from Methylovirgula sp., assembly GCA_030040215.1. Taxonomy (GTDB): domain Bacteria; phylum Pseudomonadota; class Alphaproteobacteria; order Rhizobiales; family Beijerinckiaceae; genus Methylovirgula. Next base: position 7,085 of record JASHUD010000077.1, on the reverse strand, counting down.
ATAAGCAACGTTGGTCGTCAGCCGGATGAGCTGCAGCAGAATTATGCCCGCGATAGAGGCTGCGATGGCGACAATTACGGAAATACTTGCGATGACGAGAACGCGCGGATCCGTCGTGAAGTCCCCCAATCTGCGCTGTCCGCTCTTCGAAGATGCTCCTGGCATATTTGTTTCGTCGGCATCTGAATTCATTGACGAACAGACTCCCTTAACGGAAGGTGGAATTGACATTGCTCGCCCTTGTATCGAACTACGATATAAGTGCGCAAGCCGGACGGCCCGATGACACACAGAGGCCGCGCGCGAGTCGGAAGTGACGGCGCCGATCTGGAAGAACCTGTTTGAATTGGTACCGGATGGCGAACTAGTATGCCGGCAAGCCAAATGTGCGAAAGCATCATTGTAAGGGCCGGCCGCCCATATTGCTACTCTTACCGGATATGAGCGGCGCAACGATCGGTGCGTCGTAAATTCGCAGCCATGTTCCTGAACCCCCGCTAATTCGCTATCCTGCCATCCTGCCCTTATGGTAGGGGCTTGCGGGGCACACCGGGAAGGTGGCACAAATGGATTTCGCTCGCCGGTTTTCTGCTGCTGTGACGACGTTGTTTGCGGCCGCGAGTGCGCTTTGCATCTTGCTGTTCTCGGCGGTCGACTCTCGGGCGCAAGGGGCATCCTGCGAAGAGACGGCCGGGCTTGCGGTTTTGCCCGCACCGCTTGCGCCGTGGAAGGGTGAGCCGCTGCGCGTCGTTTTTGCCGCCGAGAAGCCGCTTGCGGGCGAGCTTTCGCTGATCGCGCCAAATGGAAGCGTTGCGGCCAAATCGTCCGGCCGGCAAGGCGGGCCGCCGTATTTCTGGTTCGCCGAAGTCGCCTCGCCGGCACCGGGAACGTGGCATGCGACGCTCGCGCTCGCTGATGCGGCGGCGGGATGCAATACGGTTACGCGCGACATCGTCGTGCGTGACGACGCGCCGCCGCCGCCGCGCGCGACGCCGGGCAGTGTCTGGCCTTTGCGTAATACTTGGAATCGCGCGACGGAAAATCTGTATTCGGCGTGGATTCAAAAACTTTTCGACGGGCCGCCGGATACCGAGTTGTCGTGGCCGACGCTGCAAGACGTGCTGCGCGATCGCACGCGCAACATGCTCTTCGACTATCTGGGCGTCAAAGAAGACGAGATGGGGATCGTCTTCCGCCCCGACTGCGCCAAGCTTCCCTATATGTTGCGCGCCTATTTCGCGTTCAAAATGGGCCTGCCCTTCGGTTACTCGCATTGTTCGCGCGGCAAGGAGGGCAGCCCGCCGCGCTGCGCGCAGTGGTTCACTTCGAATGGCGAGGCGGCCCAAGCGGGGCCCGCGGCGTCGTTCCGCCGTTTCCTGCCGATGCTCGCCAATGCCGTCCAATCCGGAAACGGGCGAACCTCGGCGAGCGACAACAACACCGACTTCTATCCGGTTCCGCTTGCGCAGGAGACGCTACGCCCGGGGACGATCTACGCCGATCCGTACGGCCACATTCTCATGCTCGTGCGTCGCGTACCGCAGGTCGGCAGCGCGGCGGGCATCTTTCTCGCGGTCGATGCGGAACCGGACGGCACGGTAACGCGCAAACGCTTTTGGCGCGGCAATTTCCTGTTCGTGCACGATCCCGCGCTTGGCAGCCCCGGCTTCAAGCGCTTCCGGCCGATCGTGCGCGCCGATAACGGGGCGTTGCGGCGCCTGACCAACGCCGAAATCGCGAAAGATCCGCAGTACGCCGACTACTCGCTTGCGCAGTCGCGGCTCGGAGCGGAAGATTTCTACGATCGAATGGATGAAGTGATGTCGCCTGCGCCGCTCGATCCCATGCGCGCACTCGAGGACGCGATCACCTCGCTCGAAGAGCAAGTGAAGACGCGCGTCACGGCGGTCGAGAACGGCCGGAAGTATCTGGGCAATTCGGCGGGCGACGCCGCGATGCCGGAGGGCCCGTCGATCTTCGAGACAAACGGCGCGTGGGAAGATTTTGCGACGCCGGCGCGGGATTTTCGCTTGTTGATCGCGATCGATGTGGTGGAGGGGTTCCCGGATCGCGTCGCCCAGCGGCCCGACCGCTACGCGATGCCGGAGGGAAAGAGCGCCGCGGAAGTGAAGGCCGAATTGGAGAGCATGCTTGCCTCGGAGCTTGCGGCACGCAAGTTCGTGTACAGGCGTAGCGACGGCTCGGCGTGGACGCTCTCTCTCAAGGACGTGGTCGATCGCGCGCCGGCCTTTGAGATGGGATACAACCTGAACGATTGTGTTGAGCTCCGGTGGGGCGCTCCAGGAGGAAGCGAGGAAGCATCGACGTGCAAGCGGCATGCGCCGCCGGCGCAGCGCGAGAAGATGTCGGAATACCGCACCTGGTTCCACGAGCGGCACTGGCCGACGCACGCCTGATCCCGGCAAAGATCGCACCGCGTTCTTGTTGCCGACAAGCGGAGTTTCTACATTTTTCGCATTATTCCTGAATCAAATGGCAAGTATCGTTGATTCTCTGCACCTGGATGGTTCTACCGGCGATATCGATCTCGTTGAGCGAGCACGGCGTCTGCGTCAGCCGCCAATAGGCGCTGAGCGGCTGATCGAGAAGCTGAAGAAGCAAAGCTCGGTTCACGCTGTCGTGGCCGACGAGCACCACGGTCTCCGATGCGTGGTGGGAAATGACGAACCGCAATGCATTGGCGGTACGGGCGACCAAATCCTGGAGCGAATCGCCGTCCGGAAATCGGATAAGGTGCGGCGTCGATTTCCAGGCGGCGAACTGCGCGGGCCACGCGCCGGCGACGGCCTCATACGTCTCCCACTGCCATAGGCCGTAATCGAGATCGTTGAGATCTTCGAGCACGTGCCGTTCGACGCCACATGCTTGCGCGATCGCGTCGCCGGTCGCCACGCAGCGGCGCATCGGGCTTGTATAGATCGCCGCCGGCGTCCACAGAGCGGCGATGCGCGCCGCGACGGCTTTCGCCTGAGCGCGGCCGAGTTCCGTCAACGGCAAATCGGTGCGCCCGCGAAACCGCTCGGGATTGATCCCTTCGACGTGGCCGTGGCGCGTAAGAATGAGCTTCATTTGCCCCTCGACTCGAAACGATGTCGATCTCAACGATTTCTCAAAAAACGCATCAAGGCTCGGCGCGACGCGGTGTGCCGGCATCGACTTTCATCGACCGGCTGCGCCGCATCCAGGCCGTTAGATCGGACGCCTTGCCGCTTAGAATCTTCAGCCATTTGATATTGCGGATATTCGCGTCGTCCGGCCCGGCATGCCAGGATTCGCTGACGATGACGGCGTGCCACGCACCGCTCGCCTTGGCGAGCCGCAGGTCGACGACGTCGACCGTGAAGGAATAGATCGGACCGGAGAACCGATGCCGATCACGCCGGCACTCGACGCCATAGGCCTGCCAGCAACGCCGCGCATCGCCGAAGCTCGGCGCGTCGATGACAAATTCGATGTCGGCGATCGTTCGTGCGGTACCGACTCGCTTCATCGGATTCTCGCGCGCTGCTCAGCGCCGCCCCCGCATCGGCGCCGTATACTCGCTCCGCGGCCTGTCGCGGCCGGTGAATATCGCATCATACAAATCTTTTCCGTAGCTGGTTTGCAAGGGCTCTCCCTCCACCAGCCGGAAGGTGCGCGCGCCGTCGGGGCGCCGCTCGGCGCGCAGGAAGATTGCGTTGCCCATTCGCATGGCGCAGAGGCCGTGCGCAAATTCATAGAGATGCGTGACGAAGAAGATTCGCACGTGCCGTTGCAACAAGGCGGTTACGATCTGTTTGGCGATCTCCGATCCCTCGCGCTCGTTGGTGGCCGCGAACGATTCGTTGAACAGGATCATCGACGATGGGGTGACGTGATCGACAATCTCGCTCATCCTGCCCAGCTCCTCGTCGAATTTTCCGCTCCTCATCGTCACGTCTTCTTCGCGCTTGTAATGCGTGAAGAGCCGGTCGCAAAGTTCCGACTGGAACGATTGAGCCGACACGAACATGCCGGCCTGCATCATCATCTGCGCGAGACCGATGCTGCGCAAGAAGGTCGACTTTCCGCCTTGGTTGGCGCCGGTGATGATCACCAGCTCCTTGCCGTCGGCATTGATGTCGTTGCCGACGATCCTCTGGGCCGTCTTCAGGCTCAGACAAACGTCGTAGAGGCCCGCGAAGGCAAGCATTGGTTCGCTGCTCGGCGCAGGAAAAGAGGTCGGTTCGCCCTTTTTCGACAATTGCTCCTGCAAGTTCACGCACCCAAGATAGAAAGCCAACTCGGTCCGCAGCATGTTGAAGAAGCTCAAGATGTGATCGCCCGATTGCGCCAGCGCGTTGGCCGCGAGATTGAGCCCCTTGTCCTTCAAGGTGGACAGCGCTTTGGCGCCGGATTCGTCGCGCGGATGGAGGTGAAACGTGTAGCCGGGCGGTTTCGGCCCGAAGACCCGATCGATCAAATTCCGCTTTTGCGCCGGCGTTTTGCGTAGCACGTAGCCGGCGCCTTTGTTGCCCTTTCCTAATTCGGCGCTGATCAGAATTCCGTCGCGGAACTTCAGCTCCTTCAGATGCTCGTCGATCCGCGCAAAATAGGCGGGATCGAGTTCGCGCCGCAACATCGCGAAGAAATTCTGAAAGCCCTTGGATTCGAATTTACCGGCGTGCTCGTCGGCGATGTCCTTAAGCTTTTTAAGCATCGTCACGAACATCTGCAGCGCTTCGATCGCACGATGTAAAATGCCTCCGGGATACTTACTGCCGAAAAAGCTCCAATAGCTTCCCTTCTCGCCCTCGATCGCCGCCACCGCGACGTCGTAGATAGAACGCGCTACGGCAGGATTGCGCAGGCAATCCCAGAGGATGTTCTGCCGATAGGCAATCGTCTCGCTGTCGTTCTCCAATCCGCACAACACCGCCGCTTTTGCGACGTCAAAGAGAAATTTGTCGCCGCGTGCCATTCCGCCAAACAGTGTGTCGAGTTCGAGGTCCTGCGTTAGCGCCCGCTCGTTCCAAGGCAAAACGCGATTCAGATCGAAGTCCCGATCCCTATACATGAGGAACGCCTTCATGTGCGGAGGCGCTCCTTCAGGCGATCGTAGGTGAGGCCGTATTTCTCGGCGATGGCCATGGCGTGCGCCAGTCCGTCGGCCGGGCGCCGCACAACTTTGAACGTGCGCGACGCGGGATTCCGCGGGTCCGTGCTGCTCACCATGCTGACCACCTGTTCGCCGTAGCCGGCCACTTCGTCGATAAACGTGACCCAGACGCACAACAAATCCAGTTCCAGGATCCTCTCCAATATTTTTTCGCTCAGGAATATCGCGTCTTGCAGCGTCGTCGAGGTAAAAATCTCGTTCATGATCAGAATGGTTTTCGGCGTCGCCCAGTCGAGGATATCGTGAATGCGGATAAGATCGTCCTGCAGCTTGCCGTGCAGATTGGCGATGTTTTCCTCCCGTTCGAAATGCGTGAACATCCGGTCGAACAGAAACAATCGCGCCTCCTTGCCGGGAACCGGGCAGCCAAGGCTCGCGAGATAATGCAGCTGTCCGAACGTGCGGGCAAACGTCGTCTTGCCCCCTTGGTTTGGACCGGAGACGGCAAATATGCGCTCGCGGCCTTTGAGGTAGAAATCGTTGCAGACGACCGGGCGGCTCTCGGCAACGAGCTTATGGGCCAACGCAAGGTCGAACGTCTCGGAACTATAGATGTCCTTGCGCTCGGAGACTTCCGGATAGCAGAACTGCAATCCTGCGCGCTTGAAAACGGCAAGGTGCTCGAGATAGGCGAGATAGAATTGCACCTCGCGATCGAAGACCGCTACGGTCGCATCGAGATAATTCCGGTTTTTCGCACAATAGGCGTCGAGGTTGGAAAATATTTCCGGATATAGAAGCGCGACAAATTCCAGGATCTGCGCTTCGATGTGATTCATGTCCGGCCATTCCGAGAATTCGACCCGGTAGTCTTTGACGGCGGATTCATTGAATCGCGCGAACGTCTCTTCGACGTCCTTGCTGTAATCCGGTTCGGATTCGTACTTGCGGACGGTGACGCTCGGCCCGCGAATTAGCACGCAATATTTGACGCGCGCCAAATCCGCCTTGATTCGCTTCGTCTCCGCGGAAAGCGACGTGAAGCTCGGCGCGGCGACGTAGGCGCCGAAATATCCGCACAGTGCGCCAAAGCCGCGCGACGCCGGAGCGGCGGCCGCGAGATCCTGGGCGAAGCCGTAAACGGCGTCGCAATAGATCTCGACCGCGTCCAGGAACCAAGCTTCTTTCTGAAATTTGTAGTGGAGCTTCTCGGCTTGCGCCAAATGGGCGCGCATCAGCCGCAGCTTTTCGGTGAATGCGCTCACGGGCGCGAATACGTCCGCATTTTCGAGATCGCGCATGACCTCGTGTCGATATCCGATTGCATCGACACTGGACAGCGAACGATAAAAGAACGGCTTCAGATCATATTCTTCCCGCCCGGCGCAGATCGCATCGACGACCTGGCCGAGATTGAGATCCGCGAAAAAGTCGGGCTCGCCGACCGCCTTGCCCCGCAATTCCTGTTCTGGATGTTCGAATAAGATGCTTTGGAACGACATGGAACACTCTGGGAAACGATATCGGGTCACCCTGAATACATGGCGAGGAGCCGCGCCGCCGCTGTTCGCGACCCATTATAACGCAGCAGCCTCGACCCCATGATCATGCTGCGCAAGCCGCTGGTCAGCAGCGCATCGCCAATTCCCGGGGTCCGGGACGTGGGGGGCAGGCCATAGCCGCGCATCGAATCCTCTCCTTTTCATGTTCATGCGCCCTGGGCTGGACCGTCCAGCGGCTAGAACTCGAAGCGGAGATCGCGACGGGAAACCCATCCGAGGCCTTTGACCGGCATCGTGGGCGCCAGCGACTGGGGAGAATGTCAAAGCGTCGCAGGCGCCGGCGATTTACGCCGAGCCAAGCAACAAAAAACCCACCTTCCGGCGGGTCTTGACGTGACCCCACCGCGATCTCCGCGGTAGGAGTCATTAGCCTCTGGGCAAGTTTGGGCGACTCCATGCCCGCGTGCTCTATACCAGCGTTGACA
>JASHUD010000007.1 GCA_030040215.1 Methylovirgula sp. | reverse complement strand
GTTGCGCGCCGCGGCAATCGTCGGCGAATTGCTTTTCCAAAGCGAGCTTGAACACAAAGCTCTGTTGCTTCCGGAAGAGGACTTGAAGCGGAAAGCCGACATTTTCGAGCAAAGCGTCGCGCATTTTGAATCGGAACGCCAGAAGCTCGCCGATTCGATGGCGCTCGATCGCAGCCGTTTGTTGAAGGAGCTTGACGCCGATACGGATCGATTGTGGAACGACGCACAGGGCGTGATCGGCGCGCTGATCGATGCCATCGAAGGACGGTCGCAAGATAACAAGGACGCGCGGCGGGAAATTGCAGCCGCGCTTACGGATCATTTCGAGCGGGCGCTTGGCGAGTTCACGCGGGCGTTTCGGGAGAAGTCGGGCGAACGGCTGGCGAATCATCAAAAACGCGCCGGCGAGCTCATCAATCGCGTGCGCCGGACCGCGGCCGATCTCATGGAGATCGCGGTGACCCTCCCGCAATCCGAGGAGGCTTTCGAGCTCAAGCGCGAGCCGTACTGGGTCGCTCCTGAGCCGTCCGTCTCGCTGATCGGGATTTCGGCGGGCGCGTTGGCGCATCTGTTGCCGAAAGCGGTGCGCGAAAAGCAGAAGCGACGGCGTCTACGGACGGACTCCGAGGCGGCCGTGCTCCGTAATGTCGCAAACCTCGACTGGGCGATACGCCAGAACGTCGATGACGCGTTCCGGCGTTTCGAGACGTCGCTCGACGAACAGCTAAACCGCGCTCTCGAGGCGACCCGGCAAGCGTTGCGTATCGCGATCGAACGGCGCAGCTCGCGGGCCGAGGAAGCGGATGCCGACATTCGGGAATCGGCTTGCAGCATGGCGGCGCTTTCGGCGATTCTAGGAGAAATTCAGCGGCCTAGAGCGAGTGCCTGAACGGCGCAATGTCTTCGCGTCAAATGAAATTTGGATAGAACGTGCCGCCAAAGATATGACCAATTTTAACGGATCGCCGGGTGCGAAATATCGTGACTGCGTATTGACGCACGCTCGCGACGCATACATTGTCGAAAGGGGGTGGAGTTCCCCTTTGATGCCTTTGGCCGATGGCTCCTGCTTTGATTAACCAAAGGCGGAATCCCGCTATGCCTAAAACTCGCGAAAATGACCGCGCGCTCGCCGAGCTGCTCGCCGATCCTGTCCTGCAAATGGTGATGAAGGCCGATCGCGTCACCGAGCAGGAGCTCATTTCGCTGATTGGTGCGACGTTGAGCAGGCTCGGGGCTGGAACGAAGGACCGCGGCGCCTTGAAGGGCGCGCGCTCGGCGCGGGACTATCGCGCGAGCGTCGGTATCATGCTCCTCAACAAGGCGAATCAAGTGTTCGTTGGACGGCGGCACAAGACGAATGGCGATGCATGGCAAATGCCGCAAGGCGGAATCGAAGAGGGAGAAGATGTCCGCGTCGCGGCGTTTCGCGAGCTCATGGAGGAGATCGGCACGGACAAAGCCGAAATCCTCGCTGAAAGCAAGAACTGGCTCTATTACGACTTCCCGGGAGCACTGATCGGCAAGGGGCGGCACAAAGGTTGGCGCGGCCAACGCCAGAAATGGCTTGTGATGCGCTTCATCGGCAAGGATTCCGACATCAACATCAACACTGCCGATGTGGAATTCTCGGACTGGAAATGGGTGAGCCTCGCCGAACTTGCCGGACTCGTGGTGCCGTTCAAGCGGCTTGTCTATCTGAGCGTGCTCGATGAGTTCCGCGACGCCGTCGAGCCGTTCGGAGTCTAAGCGGCTATTTCGGATGAGGCTTCGCGTTGGCGCGGGCCTCGCCCCGTGCTTGGACGCGCTGCAGGGCGAGCCGCGTCCGTTTCCGTAATGGGCGTCCGTCCGGCGCGGCTTCACGCAGCGCGGTCTCAACCGCCTCGCGCGCTTCTCCGAAATAGGTGGTCAGGCAATCTTCGATCTCCGGGAACAACAGCCAATTGGCGTTGTCCATGGACCCGAGCAGCTGACGGACGGCCTTGGCCTTCTCGATCTGCGGGGCGGCGGCGAGACAAAGCCGGCAGGCGAGCACCCGAAGCGTCGGATCGCGATCGGTCATGACATTCCGCAACACGGGCCAAGCTTGCGGCTCTATTCCGATCTCCCCCAGCAAACGCAGCGCGCTGCGTCGTTGCCGCAGCCGCGAATCGCTTTCGTGTTCTTCCGCCGCCGGAAACGTTGCAACCGTCGTCAACGCCTGAGATGCCGCCGCGCCCAAATTCCGTAGTGCCGCTTCGGCGGCGGGACGGCTATCGTCTTCGGCAAGCGCCGCGATGAAATAGGGCAGCGCTTCGGCGCGGCGGAACGCGCCGAGTGCCTCAATGGCGCCCGGCCGGAGGCGCACTTCGGCAAGCGACAGCAAAAGTTCGAAAACCTGCTCGTCGCGATGCTCGGCGAGCGCGCGCGCCGCGGCGTTGATCACCGCGTCGTCGCCCAGCTGTTCGACAGGATCCGCGCGGGTGCGCAAGGTGCTCAAATACTCGATCAACACATCATAGGCTTTGAGCGCCGCCAATGCGGCGACCGCCAGGCAGCGCGGCTGGAAAAGCCCGTCCGGTTCCCGTTCGAACAGCAGCGCGCGCAAGGCCGGGACCGCGCCGCTGCCGCAAGCGACCACCTCGACGAGGGCCCGATGTCCCTCTTCAAGCGAGCGCAGCTTGTCGACCGCGTGTGTGGCACGATTCGCCATCGCCTCTCCTCCGGCGGCGTTTGGAGGAGTTATCAGCCCGCGGGCGCTTAACGGCGAACTCCATCGCCACGGCATAAGGTCGGAAAGCCGGACCGTTTCGTCAATACCGCCAGGCAGGCCGAGAACGTCGCCGG
>JASHUD010000076.1 GCA_030040215.1 Methylovirgula sp. | reverse complement strand
CGCGGAACATCGACGCCGTGAAGTCTGAACCGGCACCGTCAGCCGGGCGAACCCTCCCCCGGCCTGCCAAACCTCTTGACATAGGCGCACCTGCGCACATATACGCGCATATACCCTTAATTAAGGAGGCTCGCAGATGTCCGAGGAAAGCCATCCCAAGGCCGAGGATTGCAACTGCCTGGCGGTGCGCCAGGCGGCGCGGCACGTGACTCAATTCTACGACCAGTTTCTCGCGCCGATCGGGCTGCGCATGACGCAGTTTTCGGTGCTGAGCCGGATCAAAAAACGCGGTCCGATGACGATCAACGCGCTCGCCGCCGAACTGGTGATGGACCGTACGACGCTTGGCCGCAACGTCCTGCCGCTCGAGCGCGAGAAGCTCATTGCGATCCTACCCGGCAAGACCGATCGGCGCAGCAAAGAGCTGCACCTGACCGAGCTTGGGCGCGAACGCTATGAGGCGGGCGCGAAACGTTGGGCGGCGGCGCAGCGGCAGTTCGACGTGGCGTTCGGAGATCGGCGCGCCTCGGAGCTGCGCGCCATTCTCCGCGCGGTCACAAAGACCAACCTCAGCGGCAAGGCCGCGAACTAAGTACCGCGCTCCCTCCGCTTCGTGGTGCGATTGATGACCGAGATTGTACTCGAACGCGACACAGCTTTGCCCCGCCGAACCTTGAAGCGGCGGGTCCGACGCGTGGCCTTTGCCGCCATGCTTTCTGCTGCGACCGCTGCGGCGGCCTGGTATGGCGACGATTGGTGGAGCGAGGGGCGCTTCATCGAGAGCACCGACGATGCCTATGTCGGCGGCAATATCACGCCGCTCGCCCCGCATGTTTCGGGGTTCATCACCGAGATTGCGGTCGCCGACAACGAGCCCGTTCACGCCGGACAACTGCTGATCAAGCTCGACGATCGCGATTATCGCGCGGCCTTTGCCAAGGCGGCGGCCGCCGTCGCGGCCGCAGAGGCGAGCCTCGCCAATCTCGATGCCCGGCGCGGCCTGCAGGAGGCGACAATCGCGCAGGTCAAGGACGGCATTGTAGCGGCCGACGCCGAGACCGCGCGGGCGCGCTTCGATCAAGCCCGCTACCAGCAGCTCTCGGTGCGCGCCGACGCTTCGGCTCAGACCTTCGAGCGCGCCGACGCCGACTATAAACAGGCCGCTGCAACAAGCGAAAAAGAGCGCGCCGCGCTCCTCGCCGCCCAACGCCAGCTCGACGTCATCAAGACGGAAAAGAGCAAAGCGCAGGCTTCCTTGGCCGAGGCCGTCGCCGGCCGCACTCTCGCCGCGCTCAATCTCGGCTACACCGAACTGCGCGCGCCGATCGACGGGACGGTCGGCAACCGCAGTGCGCAACTGGGCGCCTACGCGACGGCCGGCGCCGCGCTCATTTCGATCGTGCCGGCACGCGGCCTCTGGGTCGATGCCAATTTCAAGGAGGACCAGCTCGCTGAGATGGCTCCCGGAATGGCCGCGACCCTCTCGGCCGATGCGCTGCCGGGCCAAATCTTCCACGGGCATGTGGCGAGCCTGGCACCGGCGACGGGGGCCGAATTCAGCGTGCTGCCTCCCGAAAACGCGACCGGCAATTTCACCAAGATCGTCCAGCGCGTGCCGGTGCGCATCCGGCTCGAAGGGGATGCCTCGGCGCTTGGCCGCCTGCGTCCAGGCCTGTCGGTGACGGCCTACGTCGATACGCGCGCGCCGCGCCGTTCGGCGCCATGAGCCGGCCGGATCCGCTCGCCGGCGTCTCGACGAGCCGCAGGGTGTTCGCCTTCGCGGTCATGTGTATCGGCTTCTTCATCGCCTATCTCGACATCCAGATCGTCGCTTCGTCCTTGCAGGATATCGGCGGCGGACTATCGGCGAGCCAGGATGAGATCGCCTGGGTCCAGACGAGCTATCTCATCGCCGAGATCGTGGTCATTCCTCTGTCCGGCTGGCTTTCGCGCGTGATGTCGACGCGCTGGCTCTTCGCAATCTCGGCAGCGGGATTTACGCTCACCAGCCTTGCCTGCGGTTGGGCCTGGGATATCCAGTCGATGATCGTCTTCCGGGCGCTGCAAGGCTTTCTCGGCGGCTCGATGATTCCGCTGGTCTTCACGAGCGCCTTTGTCTTCTTCCAAGACGAGCAGCGCGTGATCGCTTCGGCGGCGGTCGGCACCTTCGCCTATCTCGCTCCGACGCTCGGACCCGTCGTCGGCGGCTGGATCACCGACACCTGGTCCTGGCATTGGCTGTTCTTCATCAATCTCGTGCCGGGTCTCGCGGTGACTATTCTCGTGCCGCTGCTGGTGAAGATCGACGAGCCCGATTGGAGCCTGCTCAAAGGTGCCGATTATCTCGGCATGGCGCTGATGGCGCTCTCGCTCGGCTGTCTCGAATATACGCTAGAGGAAGGGCCGCGCTGGGACTGGCTCGGCGATTCGACGATCCGCACGACCGCCTGGATCGCGGGCCTCACAGGGGTTGCCTTCATCTGGCGCAGCCTAACGTTTCCGCGCCCGATCGTCGATCTCGCCGCGCTGAAAAGCCTCAACTTCTCGCTGGGCTGCTGGTTCTCCTTCGTCACCGGCATCGGGATTTTCAGCACCGTCTATCTGACCCCGCTGTTTCTGGCGCGCGTGCGCGATTTCGACGCTTGGCAGACCGGTTTGGCGTTGCTTTCGACCGGCATATTCGGCCTGCTGGCCGTGCCGTTCTACACGGCGCTTTCGCGAAGGATCGATCTGCGTTGGCTCTTGATGTTTGGGCTCGCCTGTTTCGGCCTCGGATGCTGGCTCTATACGCCGATCACGCATGAATGGGGTTGGCGCGAACTGCTGCTGCCGCAAGCCTTGCGCGGGTTGGCGCAGCCGTTTTGCGTCGCGCCCGCCGTCATTCTGACGTTGGGCGCCCTTCCGCCGGAACGGCTGAAGCTCGCCAGCGGGCTCTTCAACCTGATGCGCAATCTCGGCGGCGCCATCGGCATCGCCCTCTGCGGCACGATCCTCAACGATCGCACCAATTTTCACTTCCTGCGGCTTGCCGAGCATTTGAACGCCACCAACGCCGCGATGGTCGCCCTGCTGCAGAAGGTGAGCGCCGTCCATACGCAATCCTTCCACGGCGATGCGGTTCACGGTCATCTCGCGGCGCTCGAGCAGCTCTGGCAGTTGACGTTGCGCGAGGCGCAGGTCGAGACCTACGCCGACGCCTTTCTGGCCATCGCCGGCTGCTTTGCCATCGCGGGCCTCATGGTGCCGCTGATGCGGAAAATCGCGCCGCCGCAGGCCCCCGCAGGGCATTGAGCGTGCTATAAGCTCCCGCATGGCAAAGAAGCCGAAAGAAGCGCCGAGCCTCGGCCGCGACGTCGCCCTCCCCGCTTCGCCCGACGAAGCGCGGCTCGATCGCGTGCCCAATCCGCACGTCGATGCAGATTATATCGCCCGCTTCACGGCACCCGAGTTCACCTGCCTCTGCCCGGTGACCGGTCAGCCGGACTTCGCGCAT
>JASHUD010000006.1 GCA_030040215.1 Methylovirgula sp. | reverse complement strand
GGCCGCTTCCGAGAAACGACCGCTTCGGCTTCAGGTGTCTGCCAGCCGTTTCGCGCGGGCCGGCGCGGTACCCGCGCCTCGCCGCGCATCCCGGCCAGCGTTGCTGTCGGCGACCGCCAGGCCTCGCGTTCGGCGCGCTCGACGAGTTCCGCGCATTCATCAATGTTGCGATCCGATAGCGGCGAGCGCCGATCCGCATTTCACCTCGAACACATGCGGCGATCGTGCTTATGGCCGCCGCGAGACGCGCGGCAACCGCCTAAGGCGGACCGCAAAGCGCGACGAAATTTTCTTCTCCGACACCCGGGCGAAGGATAGCCATCTCGTAAATGCATTGAAATTAAACGTGAAAATCTACCTTTACTAGTAACTCTATGAAGATAATATACTTGTCTTGGGTGGGTTTGATTTGCGGGCTTCGGCCGCAGTTCTCCAGGGGGATGCCATGACTGACACAACCGCATCGCGTCTTCGGACCGCGACGACATTGACGCTGAGCGAGGATTGGCTGTCGGTGGCGATCGGGCTTTTCATTTTCGTATTGGCGCTTGCTTCTTTGGTCGGCGCCGATCTCTTGGGCTGGGCGGCAACCACCAAAGTTTGGACGGATCCGGCCCATTCGCTCGCGCCTTTTGCCAAATCCTCAAGCCTCAACGGGCTAGTCGCGCTCATCGCTACGTTCGCCGCCTTGCTGGTGGTGCTGAGCGGCGCCGCGGCGGCTTTGAAAGCGAACGTGCGGCGCTTCGCGGCGACGTTTACCGTTACCTTCTGGCTCGCCTATGGCGCCTGGATCATCGGCAGCTACGCACATTTGGCGGCCATCACCCCGGCCGATTTCGACAAATACGGCATCTCGTGGTCGCTGCGCCTCACCAACGAGGGCGGCTATATCGTCGCCCTCATCCTCGGATTGATCATCGCCAATTTCTTGCCGCGCCTCGCCGCCTGGCTCAGCGAAGCGATCCGCCCGGAGCTTTACGTCAAGATCGCGATCGTCATCCTCGGCGGGTTCATCGCGGTGACTGCGGCAAGCAAGCTCAATCTCGCTTCGTCGGTCTTCCTGCGCGGCATCGCGGCGATCGTCGAAGCCTATCTCATCTACTGGTCGATTGTTTATTTCGTCGCCCGCAAATGGTTCGGCTTCAACCGCGAATGGGCGGCGCCGCTCGCCTCGGGTATTTCGATCTGCGGCGTCGCCGCCTCGATTGCCACCGGCGGCGCAATTCGCGCTCGCCCGCAAGTCGCCGTGTTCGTCTCTTCGCTCGTCGTGATCTTCGCGGTGATCGAAGTCTTGGTACTGCCGTTCCTGGCCCAAACCTTCCTCGCCCACGAACCGCTCGTCGCCGCAGCCTGGGTAGGGTTGGCGGTGAAGACCGACGGCGCCGCGGTCGCCGCCGGCAACATCAGCGAAGCGCTCATCTACGCCAAAAACGCCACCGAAGGCATCCATTATGCGCCAGGCTGGATCCTCGCCACGACGACGACAATCAAGGTCTTCATCGACATCTTTATCGGCATCTGGGCCTTCGTCCTCGCTCACATTTGGACGACCTACATCAATGTGACGGAGCCGGGCGGCAGAGCCAAATTCGCCGAGATCTACGAACGTTTTCCAAAATTCATCATCGGGTTCGTCGTGACCTTCGTCGTCGGCTTGATCCTCGCCCTAACCATCGGCAAGGGGCAGGCGCCGCAGCTCAAGGTGGCCGTCGGCGAGGCCAATAATTTCCGCGTCATCTTCTTCATCCTCACCTTCTTCTCGATCGGAATCCTGTCGAATTTCCGCAGACTTTGGGCGGACGGCATCGGCAAGCTCGCCGCCGTCTACTTCGTGAGCTTGTTCGGATTCATCATTTGGGCCGGGCTCATTATTTCCTGGCTCTTCTTCCATGGCGTCAAACCGCCGCTCGCCGGCTGAAGGAGACGAAAATGTCGCAAACGGATCTCCGCAAAGAAATCGCAAACCCGGAAGTCGAGCCGTTGCTGCCGATCGAGAAAAAGCTCATCCTCGGCAGCCTCATCACGGGTTTGGTTTTGCTGGCTATCCTCGTCGCCATCAACTCCTTCGTCGGGCTCTAGCTCGACGAAGGAATCGGCCGGCCAGCGCCAAGAGAAGCTGCGGCGTACTGCGCCGCAGCTTTATCGTTTGTACATCCAATTGTCGCTTTTCCGGCCTTGCGGGTCCGCTCGCTTCATCGGCATTTTCGACGAAGGTCGCGTCGTTTTGCGTGGCACAACTGCCGCAGGCAAGACAAATTTTTCTTCGATTTTCGATCCGTGGAATCGTGTCGTTTTCTCAGGCCGCGGTAGAGAAGAAGTTCTTGCAGGCCGAGGCGAAGCCGGCCTAACATTCCTGAATGGCCGAGACCCTCATCACCATCCGCGATGCGCGCGAGAGCGACGCCGAAGCGATCGCGGAGGTGCATGACGCGGCGTGGCGGCACGCCTATCGCGGCATTATTCCGGGGCGCGAGCTCGAACGGATGATCGCGCGGCGCGGCCCGACGTGGTGGCGCTCGGCGATCCTCCGGCGTTCGCGGCTGGTCGTGCTCGATTTCGATGACGCGATCGGCGGTTATGCCAGCTACGGGCGCAACCGCGTGCCGGCGCTCGCCTACGGCGGGGAAATCTTCGAGCTTTATATCGCGCCGGAATTTCAAGGCCTTGGCTTCGGCAAAAGGCTGTTTTCCGCGGCCCGGAAGGATCTCGCCGAACATGGCTATGAATCCTTCCTGGTCTGGGCACTCGCCGAAAACGAGCCGGCACTCGCCTTCTACCGTCGGCTGGGCGGAAAAATCGTGCGCCGCGCCTACGAACGGTTCGGCGCCGAGCTGCGCGAACGTGTCGCCTTCGCCTTCGATTGAAGGCGGGAACTTTTTCGGCGATAGACCGCTTCATCTCGAATAAAGCTGGAGCATGACATGCAGGTCGATGCGATTGCGATCGGCGACAACCCGCCCGACGACGTCAATGTCGTCATCGAAGTGCCGATCGGCGGCGAGCCGATCAAATACGAGGTCGACAAGAAGGCCGGCGTTCTGGTCGTCGATCGGTTCCTCTATACGTCGATGCGCTATCCCGGCAATTACGGCTTCGTCCCGCATACGCTTTCGCAAGACGGCGATCCTTGCGACGTAATCGTCGCCAACCGGCGGGCGATCGTTCCCGGCGCGGTGATGAACTGCCGCGTTGTCGGCGTGCTCCTCATGCAGGACGAGCATGGCATGGACGAAAAGATCCTCGCGGTTCCTTCGCCGAAGCTGACGCAGCGTTACGAGACGGTTTACAACTATACCGACCTGCCGCCGATCGCCACGCAACAGATCGAGCACTTCTTCGCCCATTACAAGGATCTCGAACCCGGCAAATGGGCGAAGATCCTGCGCTGGGGCGACGCCGCGGAAGCCCGCAAGTTCGTCAGCGAAGCCATCGAGCGCTATAAGGCGAAAGTCAAGGACTGAGCGCGCCTTCTCTTTGCGCGAGGGGAAGTTCTCACCCCTTCCGCGACAGGCAAAACACCGCCTGGTCGCCAAACAAATTCCAAACCCGCCATGGCGCGTTGATCGGCATCGGCCTGCCGTAGCGATCGAGCGCGATGCTGTGTTCGGTCTTGGCACCGATCGCATGCGCCAGCGCGACGAAATCGCGGATCGTGCAGAGGTGAATGTTGGGCGTTTCGTACCATCGGGCGGCGAGACAATCGGTTACCGGCATACGCCCGAGGAGCGCGACCTGAGTGCGTACCCGCCAATGACCGAAGTTCGGAAATGAAACGATGGCGCGTCTTCCGATGCGCAGCATGTGCTCGAGGACTTTGCGCGGCTGCCGCGTCGCCTGCAGCGTCTGCGAGAGGATCACGTAGTCGAATGCGTCGTCGGGATAATCGCCAAGGTCGGTGTCGGCATCGCCCTGCACGACCGACAGCCCCTTGGCGACGCAATCGTTGACGCCTTGCTGCGAGAGTTCCACGCCGCGGGCATCGACGCCGCGTTCCTCGGCGAGCAGCGCGAGCAACGTGCCGTCCCCGCAGCCCACATCGAGCACGCGGCTCTTTGGTTCGACCATGTCGGCGACGACGAGAAGATCGATGCGAGCGCTGCGCGATAGCGCCGCCCGGCGTGCTTCGCCCCGGTCGGCCAACTCAGCTCTCCGCTATGCCGCGGGCGCGCGCCGCCGCGTCGAGAAAGCCGCGCGTCGTCGCAAAAAATTCGGGAACTTCGAGCAGGAATGCATCATGGCCGCGGTCCGTCTGGACCTCGACGAAAGAGACCGAAGCGGCCGCCGCGTTGAGCGCATGCACGATGGCGCGCGAGTCGGTGGTCGGATAGAGCCAGTCGGAGGTAAACGAGACGACGCAGAAACGCGTCTTCGTTCCCTTGAAGGCGGCGGCGAGCGAACCGCCATAATCGCCGGCGAGATCGAAATAATCGCAGGCGCGCGTGACGTAAAGATAGGAGTTTGCGTCGAACCGGTCGACGAAGCTCGCGCCTTGGTAACGCAGATAATTCTCGATCTGGAAATCGGCGTCGAACGAGAAGGTCGGCGCCTCGCGGTCCTGGTAATTGCGTCCAAATTTGCGCTGCAACGCCTTCTCGGAAAGATAGGTGATATGCGCCGCCATGCGGGCGACGGCGAGGCCTTTGTTCGGATTCGTGCCTTCGTCGAGATAGCGGCCGTTGCGCCATTCGGGATCGGCCATAATGGCTTGCCGCCCGACTTCGTGGAAAGCGATATTCTGCGAGGAATGTTTCGCCGCCGCGGCGATCGGCATGGCGGAGAATACCCGCTCCGGATAGCTCGCCGCCCATTGCAGCACCTGCATGCCGCCCATCGAGCCGCCGATGACGCTGAACAGGGTCTCGATGCCGAGATGGTCCAGCAGCATGGCCTGGGCGCGGACCATGTCGCGGATCGTCACCAGCGGCAGATCGAGTCCGTAGGCCCGCCCGGTTGCCGGATTGGTCGACGCCGGCCCCGTCGTGCCCATACAGCCGCCGACGACGTTGGTGGCGATGACGAAATAGCGGTCCGTATCGATGGGCTTGCCCGGCCCTACCATCGTCTGCCACCAGCCTGGCTTGCCGGTGACCGGGTGGGCGTTGGCGACGTGCTGGTCGCCGGTCAGCGCATGGCAGATGAGGATTGCATTGGTTTTGGCGGCATTGAGGGCGCCGTAGGTCTGATAGGCAATCGAAAGCGGCGCGAACGCGCCTCCGGCGTCCATTTTGAGCGGCCGGTCGGCACCGAAATGGACGGCCAGACTATGCGGCGTATCGGCCTCGATGTGCCCCAATGCTCGTTGTTTCGGAACAATTGTCACGACGCGCTCAATCCCAGGCTCGGCCGCCGCGTTCGCTATGGCGAACGAGGCGTCCGGTATGTAGAAGTGGGGAGAACGCAGTGTCAAGGGCCGCATTTCGCTCCGTTCCGGGCGCCGCTCTTCTGAACGGGCGTTCTGCCGGAGTAGGATCGGCGCAATTTACCGCGCGCAGCTTTGCCGGCAGATGGGGTTTTCCGTCCGGCGAAATTCGCTCTAAGAGAAGAAAGCACCCGGAATTTCATGGCGATCATGCTCGACCGACCGACCTTAGAAACGCTTGCCGATCTCCGCGCCGAGATCGACCGCATCGACGCGCGTTTGCACGAGATCTTGATGGAGCGCGGCGAGATCATCGACCGGCTGATCGCCGTCAAGGCCCGTACCGGCACGGGCTCGGCCTTCCGCCCGGGTCGCGAAGCCGACATGATGCGCCGCCTCGTCGCGGCCCATAAAGGCATCCTGCCGCTCGACACGGTCGAGAGCATATGGCGGATCATCATTTCGACCTTCACCTTCGTGCAGGCCGCCTATAGCGTGCACGGCGACATTTCGGACGGCGACGCGCCGATGCGCGATTGCTGCCGGTTCCACTTCGGCTTCACCGTCCCATTTGTTCCGCATGAAGGAACGAACGGCGTGATCGATGCGGTCGCGGCGTCTTCGGGCGACCTCGGCCTCATTCGCGTCGAAGGCGCCCCCGCGGCCGGAGCCTGGTGGACGCGACTTGCCAAACCGGATGCGCCGAAAATCATCGCCCGGCTGCCGTTCGTCGAACGGCGCGATCATCCCGCCGGCATGCCGCTTTTCGTCATCGCCAAGCCGCTGACCGACGGCGCGGCGCGGGACATCGTGCTTTACTCCGTCGAGCGCGAGAGCGAGGCCGCGCGCACGGCGCTCTTGCGGCTTGGCGCCGAGGTCGTCGGCAAATCCGGCGCTTCGCTGCTCGTCTCCGCGCCGGCCGCGCTCGATCTCTCCGGATTGCCGGGCGGCGCTCGTGTGACCGAGATCGGCAGCCACGCAGCGCGTTTCGATTTTTCTCCGGCAGCCAAACCGCACAGCGGAGCGGACTCATGAAGTGTGCGCGGAGGCCAGGCAAATGAGTTCTTCCGAATCGGCAGGCGGGCCGCAGCCGCGTCCCGGCGTGCTCGCCATCGAGCCTTACGTTCCCGGCAAGCGCGGCGCGGGAACGGGGAAGGTCTATAAGCTTTCCTCGAACGAGACGCCGTTCGGCCCTTCGCCAAAGGCAAAACAGGCGTTCCGCGACTGCGCCGACGAACTTTCGATCTATCCGGACGGTTCGGTGCGCGCGCTGCGCGAGGCGATCGGCGCACGTCATGGGCTCGATCCGGCCCACATCGTCTGCGGCGCGGGGTCCGACGAACTGATCTTCCTGCTCGCCTACGCTTTCATCGGCCCCGGCGACGAAGCCGTCTATACGCGCCACGGGTTTGCAATCTACCGGATCGCCACGCTCGCCGCGGGCGGAACTCCGATCGTTGCCGAGGAAAGGAACCTGACCGCGAACGTCGACGAGATCCTCGCCAAGGTCACGGCGCGGACGAAGGCCGTCTTTCTCGCCAATCCCAACAATCCGACCGGCACCTATCTCGACGCTGCGGAGATCCAACGGCTGGCGGCGGCACTGCCGCGCCACGTGCTGCTCGTGCTCGATGCGGCCTACGCCGAATACGTTACGCGCCGCGATTATTCGCCGGGGTTGGAGCTTGCGAAGACAAACCCGAACGTGGTGATGACCCGCACGTTCTCGAAGATCTATGGACTGGCGGCGCTGCGCCTCGGCTGGCTCACCGCGCAGGCGCCGATCTGCGACGCCGCCGATCGGCTGCGCGGGCCGTTCAACATCAGCACGCCGGCCATGCGCGCCGGCATCGCGGCGCTCGCCGATGTCGCGCATGTCGAGAAGTCCGTCGCCCACAACGAGGCTTGGCTGCCCCGGCTGGCGCACGAAATCGGCAGCCTCGGCATTGGCGTCACGCCGAGCGTGGCGAATTTCCTGCTGCTGCATTTCGCCGATCCCGCCGAGGCGCGCGCCGCCGACGCCTTCCTGACGAGCCGCGGGCTGGTCTTGCGGGCGGTCGATTCCTATGGCCTGCCGCAGTGTCTGCGGGTCACCGTCGGCACCGAAGAGGCGAACCGGCTGGTGATCGCCGCGCTCGCCGAATTCAAGAAAGGCGCGGCGCGTGGCTGACGGTCTCGGGGCGCCGCTCGCCGCGCCCCTCTGCGAGCGCCTCGCCCTGATCGGCCTCGGCCTCATCGGATCTTCGCTCGCCCGCGTCGCCCGGCGCAAGCGGCTTGCGGGCCATATCGTCGTGGCGGATTCTTCGGAAGAAGTGCGCCAGCGCGCCGCTCAGCTCGGCCTCGCCGACAGCATCGCGAAATCCGCGGCCGCGGCGGTCGAAGGCGCCGATCTCGTCATCCTCTGCGTCCCCGTCGGCGCGATCGGCGTGGTCGCGGAAGAGATCGCTCCGCATCTGCGCATGGGCGCCATCGTCTCGGACGTTGGCTCCGTGAAAAGCGCGGTCGCCGCGGCATTCGCGAAATATCTGCCGGCCGGCGTACATGCGCTGCCGGCTCACCCCGTCGCCGGCACCGAGCAATCAGGACCGGACGCCGGCTTCGCCACGTTGTTTTGCAACCGCTGGTGCATTCTGACGCCGCCCGAGGGCGCCGACCCGAAAGCCGTGGCGCGGCTTGCCGAATTCTGGGCCGCGGCTGGCGCCAACGTCGAGATCATGAACGCGGCGCATCACGATCTCGTGCTGGCGATCACCAGCCATGTGCCGCATCTCATCGCCTACAACATCGTCGGCACCGCCGCCGATCTCGAAACGGTGACGCAATCCGAGGTCATCAAATTCTCCGCCGGCGGGTTTCGCGATTTCACGCGCATCGCCGCCTCCGACCCGACGATGTGGCGCGACGTGTTCCTGAACAACAAAGAAGCGGTGCTGGAAATGCTCGGCCGCTTCACCGAGGATTTGACCGCGCTGCAGCGGATGATCCGCAACGGAGACGGGCAAGGGCTGTTCGAGCTCTTCACCCGCACCCGCGCGATCCGGCGCGGCATCATCGCCGAAGGCCAGGAAACCGCGGCGCCGGATTTCGGCCGGCGCATGGGCGAGGAAGAAGATCAATCCTAGCGCATGCGTTGGCCAGCATTGTGCAACGGCGCGCGTCTAATAAAGCGCCGGCAGGCGGATCGAGGTTTGCGCCGGACCGATCGACAAATATCCGTTCTCGAATCCGATCGGCAGGATCAAGGCGTCGGCATCGGCGCGACTCGAGGAGGTTCCGCTCAACAGGCCGCTCAGCAGCGTACCGGCGGAAACCAGCGTCGGATTGACGCCGAGCCGGATCAACAGCGGGGCAAGCCCGTAACTCTTCGTATCGAGCCTGCCTTCGACCCGATGCAGAGCGTCAACGCCGAGTGAACCGTGCGCCGTGAACTTGGTCTGCCCGTGCGTCAGGTCGAGCTCGGCGAAATCGATGCGCCCGCCGGCGACGCGCCAGTTGTCCATGTTCTGCGGCAACGTCAATGCAGGATTGAATCCGGCTTGGGTCACCGTGCCGCGCGCAACGATATCGGCGGGCATATCCGCGCCCAGCAGGCGATCGATTTCCGGCAATCGCGCCGCATTGACCATGACGTCGAAATCATAGGCGCGGTCCGTGGCGTGGTTAGCCGCCTGGCCCATAAGCCGTTCGGCGTTGCCGGCCAAAGGACCGAACTCCTGCGAAGTGCCGCGCCAGGCGAACTTGTCCGCATGGATCGTGACGTGCCAAATCTGCTGCGGCAATCCGTCGAGCACAAGGCGAAGGTCGCTCCAAGAGAGATCGAGATGCGCGTTCTCATCCGTAGCGGAAACGGCGAACGGCGCGCCGAGCCGCGCCGTCACGATGGTCGGTTGGAAAACCACGGCCGTTGCGCGAAAACCGCCTAGGCCGCCGGTAAAATGCCGGCCGAAGATGATGCCGTCGAAACGCGGCTTGGTACATTCCATCTCAATGGCAAACGGGAAGCCTCGGACCGTGCGCTCGGGGCAAAACCAGATTCGCCCGAAACTCTTTTCGCGCATAATCCAAGCTTCGACGGTCTTCTCGCTCTGCCCAGCGGCGAGGTTCCAAAGCACCGTCCAAGCGAGCGCAAAAAAGCCGACGAGGCCCAACAGCGCCCACCCCAGCCGATTGCGCTTTCCAGCAACCATTGCAATCTCCACGCAATCTTTCCACCGCGCTGGACAGAACCTAAGATCGTGGCCAAATTCGGCGATGCGCCCTGACTGGCCATCGCCGCCCCGGGGATAACACCATGGATCTCTGGGTCTTCGGCTACGGCTCACTGATGTGGCGGCCGGGATTTTCCTATGCCGAGCGAAGGATCGCGATGGTGCGCGGCTATCATCGCGCCCTTTGCGTCTATTCGCACGTGCATCGCGGCACGCCGGAAAAGCCCGGCCTCGTCCTTGGCCTCGACCGCGGCGGCTCGTGCAAGGGGATCGCCTTTCGCATTCCCGAAGCCGATTCCGCCGCGACCATCGCCTATCTGCGCGGCCGCGAACAGGTGACGCTCGTCTACCGGGAGTTATATCTGCGTGCCGGGCTTGACGACGGCCGCGCCATCGAGGCGCTCTCCTATGCCGTCGACCGCAAGCACGTTCAGTATGCCGGCCGGCTCGAAAAAGACGAGCTCGAACGGCTGGTGCTGCAAGGCCAAGGCCTATCGGGCGCCAACCCCGATTACGTGCGCAATACGCAGGCGCATCTTGCCGAGCTCGGGATCGTCGATGCAACGCTCGAATGGCTCGCGACGCGGCTTGCGGCGTCTGGCGGCCGCAAGGCGCCTATCGTGTAAATGTGCCCGAAGGTGTCGAGCCGGCTGCGTTCGGCGGAGGCGCGCCATTCTGCTCCGTGCCCACTTCGCCGTTCGGTCCGGAAATTCCCGGTGGGGTCGACGTTGCCGGTGATGGCGTACCGGGCGTTGCTCCGGCGCCTGCGCCCGGCGGCATGGGGAGCACGCCAGGCATGGCCCTGCCCGTATTCCCGCCGGCACCGTTTGGCGCAGCTTGCGCTGCGGCGGCGCATAAGCACGACAGCAAAAACAAAATAGCTGCGGTTCTCAACATTTCGCTCCACGAATTCTCGACGATTGGCATCCAATCCGCGGCTTCTCCGACGTGGAACTCAGGTAGGGCTCTGAGCGCGCCGATCAATGCGTCAAATCACGAGCGCAAGGGTTGCTCGGCGCCTACGCGCGCGAAGTTGTGATCCGGGCCACGGCATCGCTCCGCTTCGCGGTGGGACTCACGCCCGCTAGAGCAGCGAGGGACAAGGAGCCAGCCTAATTCTTGCCGCGCGCCTCGGCGACGAGCCGTTCCGTTGCATCCTCGATTCGCGTTTCCAAAAGCTGCATGAAGCTTTCTTTGTCGAGCCCCGGCGCAATCGGCGCGAGAAATTCAACGACCGCCGTCCCCGAGCGCCGCAGGAATCCGCGTCGCCGCCAAAAGACGCCGGAATTCAGCGCGACGGGGACGCAGACGACGCCGCTCTCCTGGACGATGCGAGCGACGCCCGCCTTGTAGGCCGGCGGCGCGCCGACCGGCTTGCGCGTCCCTTCCGGAAAGATAATCAGCTGCCGGTCCTCTGCAAAAATCCGCTGTGCGGCGGCGATCACCCGCGGCAGAGCGCCTCCGCGCTTGGCGCGATCGATCGCAATCTGCTTGCTGCGCCACAAATAAAGCCCGAAGAGCGGAATGAACGCGAGTTCGCGTTTGTAGATGAACGTAAAGCCGCGCACGTGCAGAATGAGCGCCAACACATCGAGAAAGGACTGATGCTTGGAGGCGATGATCGCCGCCCCTTCGGGCAGATGTTGAAGGCCGCGGAACTCGACCTTGAGATGACAGATGCGATCGAGCAGCGCGAGCGAAACACGCACCCAGAACCGCCCGTAGGCTTCGGTGCTGCGCCGCCCGGCGAGCAGCGCCGGCGCACCGAGAATCATGAGAACGATCAACAGCGCATAGAAACAGAGATTGAAGAGGATCGATCGCAGCAGAATCATGCGGGCTTCCGAAGCGCCGCCCATGCGGCGGCCGCACGAAGGCGCGTAGACACATTTCGAGACCGCCTTCGCCGCCTCCTCAGCACGCGGGCGCCGGTGGATCAAGTCCTCTTGAGGAGAAACGCCTGTGACGCGCGTCCTCGGACGGTGGGCCGCTCACAGCTTGGCGAGCTGGCGTTTTACGCGCGTCTCGTAGGCTTTGCCGGCGCGCCTCTGCGCGGCCAGGAAGGCGAGGAAATCGGGCTCCAGAATGCCGCGCGCATCCGGGAATTGGTTTAGGAAAAGATCCGGCGTCTCGTTCATCTCGACGATGACCGGCCCCTCGGCCGTCGATCCGATATCCCAGCCGAGCATCGGGACGTGGCGCATGACGCGCGCTCCTTCGAGGGCGAGCGCTTTCACCTCCGCCCAGCGCGGTACGCGGGCGCCGATGAGCGGCGCGCCGGTATCGGGGTGATGCGCTTCGAACTTCGTCTCGAACCCAATGCCGGAGAGGGCTTTTTCGATCGCGCCGGTCTCGATGTCTAGCTTGGCGAGCAGATTGCCGCTGCGCCAGAAATTGTCGGCCGTGTTCCGCCCCGAGGGGATTTTCCAGCTTGCCCGAAAGATGCGCGGCTCCTCGGCGTCGCAGAGCGTGACGATGCGCGTCGTGCCGAGCCGCTCGCCATAGAGCCGCGCGGCGTCGGGATGCGGCGCCAGGAAAGGCTCGAAAAGATAGCCGCCCTGGTAATGACTCACGACGTCGTCGAGGAAATCCGCCATGCGCATGCACGCCCCGTCGATCGTCTCGATTTGGCCGCGCGCCGGATTCGCCCGGCGCAGCGCGATCGAGCCGAGACTCTGGAAGCCCTCCGCCGGCTTGCCGAACAGCGGGTAGACATCGCCGCGCAAGAGAAAACGTTCGAGTTCTTCTCGGCCGCGCAAAATATGCGCCGCGCCGATCTTGAGCCGCGGCGCGAAGATCGCCGCGATCGGCACGGTCGGCAACCCGTAGGCGGAAAGATAGGCCGAAGAGGCGATCTTGTCGTCGACGAGCCCGTACCAATCGTGGCGGTAATTCACTTCGACGAGAAGATCGCGGTTTGCGCGCTGTCCGATAACCGTGCGCCGATCGCAGCCCTCCCAATAATCGGAATCGAAGAGTCGCAGCCGCACATAGTCGTCGAAACTCACCTTGCCGGGACCGAGCGCGAGGTTGGCGAAGTCGCGTACGGTCTGGATCGGACTTAAACCCGCTTGCGCTGCCATGTCGCGCAACGCGGCGAGCGGCGCGGCGGTGTGATGCGGCGCCGCAGCGACGAGGGTCGCGGGTTCTGGTTTTGGCTTGGCCGCAGGCGCGTGCATCGAAGATCCGGCGTTAACGCAGCGCCGAACCTAGGGGGCATTGGTTAGCGCCCGCTTAACGAATGTGCCGTTATGAGCCGGCGCGGGCGGCACGAATCCGCTTCAGGGATGTTTCCGCCGCGGCGACAAACGCGTCCATGTCGGCCGCCCGCGTGCGATGGTTGACGATCGCGGCGCGGATCACCGGCCGGCCTTCGAGCCGGGTGATCGACGGCGCGGCCACGCCCGTTTCATGCAGGTCCATGACGACCTCGCGATTGAGCTCGCCCGCGGTATCGCCCTTGACGCTGAAACAAACGATGTTGAGCCGCGCTCCCGCGCAAAGTTCAAACACCGCGGACCGCTCGATCAGCGATTCGAGATGCCGCGCGATGCGGCAGGTTTGCGCGATCGCATCCCCGAGCCGCTCCGCGCCATAGGCCTGGAACGTGAACCAGGTTTTCAGCGCTCGGAAGCCGCGCGACAGATCCGGACCCAAGTCGCAAGGCCAAATGTCGGCGGCGGCAAGCCCACGCGGGGCGCGCGCCAAATAGGCGGCCGTGCTCATGAAGGACTGCCGATGCACCTGCGGATGGCGGCAAAGGAAGAAGCCCGCGTCATAGGGTACGTGCAGCCATTTGTGAAAGTCGAGGGCGATCGAGTCGGCGCGTTCGATTCCCTTCACAAGCGGCTTCAAATCTGGCGAGAGGACGCAGAGCGCGCCGAACGCGCCGTCGATATGAAACCACAGATCCTCGCTGACACAGAATTCGGCAAGTGCGTCGAGATCGTCGATCGAACCGGTGTTCACCGTCCCGGCGGAACCGACGACCAGGAACGGTAGAAGCCCGGCGGCGCGATCCTTGGCGATTGCGCCACGCAGCGCCTCGACATCCATCCGGCGCAAGCGATCGGCCGGCAGGCGGCGCAGGTACGCCGAGCCGATGCCGACGATCTCGAAGGCGCGCTCGATCGAGCCGTGCGCCTCTTGCGAGGCATAGCCGACAAGCTGGCGCGGGGCTTCCTTGAGCCCGCTGCGGCGAACCCCCTCGCCCAGCGCGTCGGTGCGGGCGACCACCGCGGCGACGAGATTCGCCATCGACGTGCCGGTGACGAAAACGCCCGACGAATGGCGCGGAAATTCGAAGGCCTCGGCGAGCCAAAGTGCGATCTGCTTCTCGACTTCGATTGCGATGTGGTCGCGGCCGCCGCAATTGGCGTTGAGCCCCGCGGCGAGCATTTCGGCGACCATGCCGGTGGGCGTACCCGCCCCATGCACCCAGCCCATGAACAGCGGATGCAGATTGCCGTTGGCATAGGGCAGCATGAATTGCTCGAACTCGTCGATCAGGCCGGCAAGCGGCTTGCCCTTTTGCGGCAGGCCGGTGCGAAACCGCGCCCGGACCGAATCCGGCGCCGGCTGCCATACCTTGCGCTCGCGCACGCGGCTGAGATAGTCGATCATCAGATCGAGGCCGCGGTGCGCCTCCTGCCGGAACGCCTCCCAATCTTTGGGGTCGAGATCGGTTTCGGCGCGGCGCGCAATGTTCGGCGCATCGTCTTCGATTTTCGCGGAACGGGACAAAGCTTTCTCTTCGGATGCAGCGGATCAGCAGCCGGCGAGTCTGTCCCATTTGCGAAACAGGAAATCGAGATCGCCGACCGCGGGCGCGGAGCTGATCGTCCGCCCCTCAGCCATGTGGGCGGCAATGTCAAGCACGAGCGGCATCGAGGCGCAAATCCTAAGCGCCGCCTGCTTGCCGATCTCGACCGGCTGGCCGACGTGGCAGGACCGCGCCAAGTCAGGGCAGTCGCCTTGCTCGGCAAGCGCCCGATAGAGCGCCGCGGCCTTCGCGGGCCCTTCCGCGCCCTTCGTCACCACCGGAAAGATGGTGGCATCGGAATCGCCCTTCGCCAAGTGTAGATGCCGACGCGCGGCAATGTGTCGTCGGACCTCGCCGGCAAACCAGGCGAGGATTTGCGTTCGCAAGCTGTCGGGAAGCGCAAAAAACGGCTCGATCGACGCAAGAGCCGCTTCCCAACGCAGCCCGAGACCGAGATTGAAGAGCGTATCGAGCGCCGCGGTGAAATCCTGCTGCAGCGACCTCGGCCAGTCAAAGAGCGCCGAATAAGCCGCAAGTCCCGCCGGCACGCCGCGCCGTTCGTCCATTCGTTTGGCCATTCCGGGCGGCAGCAGAAGCGCGCCCGCAAACGGCGGTCCTCCGGCGAATTTCGAGCCGGTGATCATTACCATGAACCCGGCATTAAGGTCGGCCTGCAGACGCTCGCGCGGACAGCGCAGCTGGCAGGCGTCGACGACGACGGTTACGTGCCTGTTCGCCGCGAGTTCGCGCGCCTGCTGCCGGCTAACGCCGCCAAGTCCGGTTTTGGAGGTATCGAGCAGGTGAAGAAGGACGTCGCGCCCAGCGGCCAGTGCTTTCGCCACGCAGGCCGCCGCGTCCGCGTCGATCTTGGCGCTGGCACGCGGCGTTCCCGCGGAATCGCGGATGGCGATCGTCTCGATCTCCACATCGGCGACGCCGGCCAGGCAAGTGCCCGGCTCCGCCGCGCCGCCGAGGCTCGTGCTGGCTAGAAAATGCCGGCCGGCCGCCGCTTTCGGAACGCCGCGTCCGGTTTCGGTCGGCCCGATCACGATCGAGGTCAGCGGCCGATCGGAGACAGCGCGGGCGACGCTCAAGGCGATGAATTCCGCCTCGGTTCCGGAAGCGGCAAGGATTGCCTCGCTGCCGAGGACACCGAAAAGGCCGACGATGCGCTGGCGCAGCCGCTCGAACCAGCCCGCGGGATCGACAAACTGGCCGACGAGCGCCGTCAAAGCGTCGCCCGCGGCCGTCAAGCCGCGTCGCTCGATCGCCGTTGCCGTGGAGCTGGAAAACCAGATCTCGGCAGGCGCCGGGGTGGCAGGCGTTGCATATTTCGTCCGGCCGGTGAGCGGATCGGGCTTGATCCGCTCGTCGCCGCCATCCGCCAGCATGAGCGCCAAAGCGGCGTCTTGGCGCGCTGCCGGCGCGACCTGTCGCCGAGCAGCCGAAGCCATGCCTAAAGCCATCGCCAGCGCCTCGAAAAGAAGGCCAGCACTGTCGCGGGCGAATGGTTAACGTTGCGTTACCGTGGGCGGCGGCGCTGCTTGGCCGCACGAAAATCTTTGCGGCAAGATGCGGCAAGCGAGGTGACTTTGCTTTGCCTGCGCCCAAGGTGTGGGGAAAGCGCATAGGAGGCGGAAATGGACGTCGGCGTCATCGGTCTGGGCGCCATGGGTTCGGCCATGGCTTCGAAGCTCATCAAGGACGGGCACAAAGTTCGCATCTGGAACCGCTCGCACGATCCGGTCGAGAAGCTCGCCAAAGAAGGGGCGATCGGCGTCGATGAGCCGCAGGAAGCGCTGCAAGGCGAGGCGGCGCTGACCATGCTCGCCGCCGACGACGCCATCGCCGCGGTGCTGCTCGACAGCGGCGCGCTCGAAAAGGCGCGGGCTGGCCTCGCGCACGTCGTGACGGCCACCATTTCGGTGGACTTCGCCAAACGGCTCGAAAAGATCCATGCGCAACTGGGCATTGGCTACGTCGCCGCCCCGGTCCTCGGCCGCCCGGACGTCGCGGCGGCAGGCGGGCTCAACGTGCTCGCGGCCGGCGATGCGGCGCTCGTGCGCCGTGTCCAGCCGCTGCTTGATGCGATCGGCAGGCAGACGTGGGTCGTCGGGTCGGCACCGCACCAAGCCAATCTCGTCAAGATCGCCGCCAATTTCACGCTCGCTTCGGCGATTGAGACGATGGCCGAATCCATCGCGCTCGCCCGGCGCCATGATGTCGACCCGGGCAAGCTCATCGAGGTTTTCACCGGCACGCTGTTCGCTGCGCCGGCCTATAAGGTCTATGGGCCGGCGATTTTGAACGGTAAGTTCGAGCCCCCGGGATTCAAATTGGCGCTCGGTTTGAAAGACGTACGGCTCGCGCTCACCGCGAGCGAGAAGTCGGGCGCGCCGCTGCCGTTTGCGGGCATTCTGCGCGACAATTTCGTCGACGCGATCGCGCACGGCGACGGCGATAAGGATTGGGCCGCGGTCTCCAAAGTCGCGCTGCGCCGCGCCGGGCTGGAATAGAAACAAGGCTTGACCGGTCTGAGCGATTTCATGCGTCGCAAGGGCATCGAGGCGGCGGAAATCGACGTTTTGAATCGAACCGTGACGGCCATTCCGGCGAAGCATTGGGCGGCGTTCGAGACATAGGTCCATCGTCCGGCTGAGACGATCCCAGCGCTCGTGAAACTCGCGCGCCGAGGCGCTTCACGGAAAAATAATGGCGGTCACGCCGCCGCACCCACCCACCCGATCCTCTGCCGGCGACACTGCTCGGCCGGCTCGCGGCGGATAAGGATGATCAAAGGCGCGCGCACGCCGCCTTGCTTCTTCTTTTTGCGCTCGAAACGGCCTTGGGTGCTTCCGCGACTATTGGCAACATTGGAGTTATCCTACATCCGCTTGATGAAGACATCCGCCGGTTTTAGGCGAGATGGGGATTTAAAGACT
>JASHUD010000075.1 GCA_030040215.1 Methylovirgula sp. | reverse complement strand
GATCGCCTGGATCACGTTAATGATCATCAAGAACGTCTCCATACCGAGCCTAGACTCGGTATGGCCGGCGATCGTTATCGCCGTTGGCGTGTTCTTTCTTGTCATCGTCGCGTCGATCGACGTGCTCTCGGTCGTTCCGGCCAATATCTATGGCTTTGCCTCGGTAGCCGGCTATACGCTCGCGAAGGGCGCCATGGGTGATTTGACAGCGGGAAATATGAACAACCCGTTCTTCCTCGTCGCCCTCTCCGCATTGTGCGGCGGCGTGCTCGGCTGGCTGATGGGCCAAGCCGCGAATGCGATAAAGGCCAAATAGATCACCGAGATCGAACTCGGGTTGTTGTCTGCCACACCGACTTCCAGGAAGTCGGTGTGGAGGGGCGGCATGATGCGAGTCCGGGCGCCAAAGCGTCCGGATTCCGACCGTTAGAAATGATACCAGACCGCCACCATGGGCCCGAGTTCGCGGCCGGCGTTCACGCCGACGACGGTCTCGAAAAATCCGCCTTGCAGCGACCAGTCGCGCGACACGTCGTAAACCAGGCTTTGCTGCAGCTTGGTGTACGAGTAAGGCCCGTAAGCCGCGGCGGCTTGGTTCGCCATGGTCACGAATGTTTGCAGCATGAAAAGTAGCCGCGGCTGCGGCCGGATGCCGGCGGTGAAGTCGGCGTGCCACTCATCGGGTACACCCTCGCCCTGCCAGCGATAGCCGCCTTGCAAATCGACAAAGCTCGGCATTCCATCGACTGCGAACGTGTGTCCGACGAGCAAACGCAAATCACCCGAAAAGACGTCGTCCTCGTCAAATCCGCCTTGTGGCGACTGCCCGGGTTTGAAGGGAATATGCAAGAGACCTTGCAAGGAGACGACGGTCGGGCCGAACTCGGCGACGCCGTATCGTGCGCCGATCTCCGTCCCGGGCGTCGAGACGGCGGTATCGTCTTGACGGGCGCTCTCGTAAAACGGCTGGGCGATCAAAGTCAGCCGATCGAGCAGACCGTATTCGATGTAGGAGGCGAGCTCGAATTTCCGATAGGCGGGAATCGGAATGAGTTTGCCGTTTTGATCGAAGGCGCGCGTCGAGTCCGAGAACTCGGTCGCGGTGATGACATCGCCTTCGCCGACGGGTTGGAGAAAGGCACTGGCATATGCGTCCTGGGTAGCGGCTGGCACCGAGGCCAAAATGAGCCCCAACACGGCGCCAAGGACTCGACGAGAATGCAACGACGTGACTCGAGATTGTCACTAAACTGGGAAAATTCTTCCACGAAGTCGCAAGATTGCCAAGAGGAAACGGATCGAATCTTAGAATGGAGAATATCCTTCCATCATAGAAAACCGGCATCTTTGGGTGCACACAATCTACGGTTCCATCACTTCACCGCGTTGCCGCGCATAGCGCTCCAACTCGGCATTGATCTCGGCGCCGAGGATAACGACGATCGCCGAAAGCCAAATCCAGGTCATAAAGCCGATGATCGCGCCGAGCGTGCCATACGTTCGGCTGTAATTGCCGATGCTGGCGACGTACCAGGAAAACAGCACGGAAGTCGTAATCCACAGCAGCGTGGCAACCGTACTTCCCCACGTGATGGCGCGCCATTTCTGCGGCGCGCGGCTCGGCCCGAAGCGGTAAAGGATGGAAAGTCCCAAGAGGACAATGCCGGCAAGCAGCGGCCAGCGAACGATGTAGATCGTCGCTTCCACGCTGCCGAACCCCAAAAACCGGAAGATGACGGGTGCGGCGACCACTGCCAGGAAGGCGGCGATCGACGCGACAATGGCGGCAAGCGTGAACAATAAAGATTGAAGATTGAGCGCGATGAAGCCGCGCTTCTCCTGCTCGCCATAGGCGACGTTCAAAGCATCGAACATCGCTTTGATGCCCGAATTTGCGCTCCATAGCGCGATAACTACGCCGACGAAGAACTTGATTCCGAGCGCGCCGTTGCCTTGCGCCGCGACGCGCCTGACCTCGTCGGCAATGATTTCGGGGGAGCCGTGCGGCAGCATGAACGTCAAGGTGCCGAGACTGCCGTTGATGGTCGACCAGTCCGCGAAGAGCCCGTAAAGGGCGACGAACGCGGCGATGCCCGGAAACAGCGCCAAGAGACCGAAAAAGGCAAGGCCGCCCGCGACCGCCAAAATGCGATCGTCGTTCATCTTGTTGTAAAGACCCCGAAGAATCTCGAGGAAATTTGGGCGCGCCAGCTTGGCGCAAGCGGCGCGCGCCGACCCGATCTTTTTCAATACATCGGGCTTCGGACTGTTACCCATCAGCGACCAGGCGAGAATGAGCGAAAGGGCCGCGAGAACCATAGGCCTCGCGGCCACCGCCCGCCACTCTTGATCGACCGTAGCCATAGTCTACCGAAACGTCACCTTGCCGCGACGCGATAACGAATCCGCGACTCTATCGTTCCTAACGCGCTCCTGTAGCCGCGCGTTGTGCCGATCGTGTACAAAGGAGGCGGATGGAACGCCGCCGGAGATCGAGCGTGACGTCACCCGAAACGATGCAACAGGTGGTCTTCGACGGCGCCGGCGGCCCCGAGGTGATCCACGTTGCCGAAGCGCCCGTGCCGCAGCCGGGCCCGGGTAAGGTCCTCATCGAAGTGGTCGCCGCCGGCGTCAACCGGCCGGATTGTTTGCAGCGCGAAGGCAAATATCCGCCACCGCCCGGTGAGAGCGAGGTGCCGGGCATGGAGATCGCGGGCCACGTGGTGAGGCTCGGCGAAGGCGTGACGGGGCTGCGGCCGGGCGAGGCGGTCTGCGCGCTGTTGGGCTCCGGCGGCTACGCCGAATATGCGCTTGCCGATGCGCCGCTCTGTCTGCCCGTGCCGCGCGGATTGAGCGTGATCGACGCGGCCGGCATCCCCGAGACGTATTTCACCGTCTTCGACAACGTCTTCACGCGCGGCCGGCTCAAAGCCGGCGAATGGATTTTGATCCACGGCGGATCGAGCGGCATCGGCTCGACGGCAATTCAGCTTGCCAAGGCGTTGGGCGCAACGGTCACTGTCACCGCCGGCTCGCCCGAAAAATGCGCCTTCTGCCGGACGCTCGGCGCCGATCACGCAATCGACTACAAGCGCGAGGATTTTGTCGACGCGATCAGGCGCATCGACAAGCGCGGCGTCGATCTCATTCTCGATATGGTCGGCGGTACTTATATCCAAAAGAACCTTTCGATCCTGGCTCTCGAAGGCCGGCTTGTGCAGATCGCCTTTTTGCAGTCGAGCGTGGTCGAAAACTTCAACTTCATGCCGGTGCTGCTGAAACGGCTCACGCTCTCGGGCTCGACGCTGCGTTCGCGCACGCTTGCGCAGAAGGCCGCGGTTGCTGCCGCCGTGCGCGAGAATGTCTGGCCGCTCCTCGAAGCGGGCGCCGTCAAGCCGGTGGTCTATGCAACCTTTCCGCTCGAAGACGCGCGCCGGGCGCATGCGCTGATGGAATCTTCGGGCCACGTCGGAAAGATTCTGCTGGTGAGCGGGAAGCGGCGCTAGAATCGATCCTTCAGGAACTTCAGCAGCGCGGCGTCGAACTCGGCCGGCTTCTCGACATGCGCAACATGGCCGGCGCCCTGGATTTCGACGAGTCTTCCGTCCGGCAGATCCTTTGCCGCCGCCCGTCCGAGTTCCGGCCAGTGCCCCAGCGAAGCCAATTCCTCCGGTTTTGCATAGCGGCGGAAAAAGACCGAACGGTCGGCTTGGCCGATGACGAGCAGCACCGGCATTTTCAGCAATTTGTACTCCGGTCGGATCGGCTCGTCGAAAATCATTTCGGAAGTCAGTGCCGAGGCCATGGCAAGGCGCGGATATTCGCCGCTGCGCAGGACACGCGCGAAGAGATCGACATTGTGTTCGGCTTCGGCCGGCCAGCCGAGAAACAGCGCGTGAAGGAAGGTGCGATAGGATTCGGCCGTCTGCGCCATTTCGGCCGCAAACAGCGTCTCCAACGGCGGCGGCGTAATTACGCTGCGGTAATCTTCGAGGCCGAGCGGATTTTCGAGCGCCAATGCCGCGGTTGTCTGCGGATAATCGCGCGCGAAATAAACGGCGAGCATGCCGCCCATCGAGTGCCCGACGATCGCCGCCCGGCTGACGCCGAGATGATCGAGCAGCGCTTTGGTGTTGGCGGCGAGCAGGTCGAAGCGATAGCGGATCGCGGGTTTTGCCGATTTGCCGAAGCCGATCTCATCGGGCACGATGACACGGTAGCCTTGCGCGGCAAGCGCACGGATTGTTGCGGCCCAATATTCTCCCGAAAAATTTTTGCCGTGGAGCAGGACGACGGATTTGCCGTTCGCGACGCGCGGCGCGACGTCCATGTAGGCCATGCGCAAGAACTGGCCTTCGATCTTCAGATCGAAGAAATGGACGGGGTAGGGGTAGTCGACGTCTTCGTATCCGATGCCGAGCGGAGTGATGTCCTGATCGGCCCAAGCCGCTGCCGCGCAAACAAATGCCGCGGCAACGAACAGAGCCCGAGCAAGGTTGCGAAACATCGAATAGCCTTGCGTTGGCGTCCGGCGCGCGAGCGACGGCGGAGGGCGGTTTGCGCCGCCTTCCGCCGTCTTGGGTTAGCCTGCCAATTTGTAGGAATGCGCGCCGGCGCCCGCGAGATGGCCGCCTTGGACGATCAAATATTCCTCGCGGATCGGCTTGCCGGCGAAGAAACATTCGAGGATCTCGCGCGTGCCGGCCGAATAGCGGGCCTGGGCGGAGAGCGTGGTGCCGGAGGTATGCGGCGTCATTCCCTCGTGCGGCATGGTACGCCACGGGTGATCTTTGGGCGCCGGCTGCGGATACCAGACGTCGCCGGCATAGCCCGCGAGCTGGCCGCTCTTCAGCGCCCTAACGATCGCATCGCGGTCGCAGAGCTTGCCGCGCGCGGTATTCACGAGATAGGTGCCGCGTTTCATCAGCGCCAAAGTCTTGTCGTTGATCATATGCTCCGTCTCTTTATAGAGCGGTGTATTGAGCGTGACGACGTCGCAGACCTTGAGCAAACTTTCCATGTTTTCATGGAAAGTCACACCGAGTTCCTTCTCGACATTGGCCGGGAGGCGGTGGCGGTCGGTATAGTGCAGCTTCACGTCGAACGGTTTTAGCCGCCGCAACACCGCGGTGCCGATGCGTCCCGCGGCGACCGTTCCGACATTCATCCCTTCGAGGTCGTAGGCGCGCTCCACGCAATCGGCGATGTTCCAGCCGCCTTTGCGTACCCAATCGTGCGACGGGATGTAGTTGCGCACCAGACTCAGAATCATCATCACTACGTGCTCGGCCACGCTGATGCTGTTCGAATAGGTCACTTCGGCGACCGTGACGCCATGTTTGCTTGCGGCTTCGAGATCGGTGTGATCCGAGCCGATTCCAGCGGTGATGATCAGCTTCAGCTTCTTTGCCTTGTCGAAACGGTCGGCCGTCATATAGGCCGGCCAGAAGGGCTGCGAGATCACCACCTCGGCGTCCGGCAGCTCGCGGTCGAGAGTCGAGTTGGGCGGCTCCTTGTCGGAGGTGACGACGAGCTGGTGGCCGTTGTCTTTCGCCCATTTCTTCAGGCCCAAAGCGCCGGAAACGCTGCCGAGCAGTTCGCCCGGTTTGAAGTCTATTTTCTGGGGCGTCGGGGCGGTCTGGCCATCGGGATAGGATTTGATGACCGGAATGCCGTCGCGGGCATAGGTCTTGGGATAACCGTCGACGGGATCGTCATAGAGAACGCAGATGATCTTAGCCATGAGTTCCTCCTTAGTGTCCCCCTGTCTGGATTACCAACGTTGGAGCGCGCCGATGCTCGCGTGGATCGAGCGCCGGCGCCAATTGATTATTACGTATGGTGATCGTCGGGCTCTATCAATGGCTCGCGACGCTCTCGCCGCGCGGGCGTCGGATTGCTCGTCCGAGAATGTTTCCAAATTGCCGGCCAAAAAATCAATCTGCGGAGAGCCGCTAGCGCGTTGCCGTCGCAGCCTGCGTGAGCCTCGTCTTTGCTATCGAACGGCTCTTCGGTAACATTGCGCGTCGAGAACGGCCGCAGCCTGGGTAGCATGACTTTTTCGCTCGACTGGGGCCGATTTGCCGGGAGGCTGGGCCCGGCGTTCGCTTGACATTATATGACGGTCTTTCTACGGCTTCCGCTCCGGTCGCCGGTAAGGCGCCCGAGCATGGCGGCCTTGTCCGCCATGACGCACCCGCGGCGGCCATTCGGATCTTTTCCGGCGAACCGCCTGTCGGCAGAGCATCGCTTTGCAGAGGAGGGCGCGTACCTCCGCCACTTGCCGGCGGAAGACGCGGTTTGCGGCACGCTTTGGCGTGGGCCCGTGTCCGTCGGCGTAACCTTGAGGACGCGATGACCAAGCGCCTGGAATCAAAATATAAAATCGACCGCCGCATGGGGCAGAATATCTGGGGGCGCCCGAAGAGCCCGATCAATCGGCGCGAATATGGTCCCGGCCAACATGGCCAGCGCCGCAAAGGCAAGCTCTCCGACTTCGGCACGCAGCTCAAGGCCAAGCAAAAGCTCAAAGGCTATTACGGGAACATTTCCGAGCGCCAATTCCGCAAATATTACGCCGAAGCGATCCGGATGAAGGGCGATTCCGGCGACAATCTCATCGGCCTTCTGGAGCGCCGCCTCGATGCGCTGGTTTATCGCGCCAAATTCGTGCCGACCGTGTTCGCGGCGCGCCAGTTCGTCAACCACGGCCACGTGCACGTCAACGGCCGGCGCGTCAACATCCCGTCCTATCAGGTGAAGGTTGGCGATCTCGTCGCGGTGAAGGATGCTTCGCGCCAGCTCGCGCTCGTCCTCGAAGCCGTGGCGCTGCCGGAGCGCGACGCGCCTGAATATTACGAAGTCGATCACACCAAGATGACCGCGAAGCTCACCCGCGTTCCGCTGCCGCGCGAAGTTCCGTATCCTGTCGTGATGGAACCCAATCTCGTCATCGAGTTCTATTCGCGCTGACGCAGCTGCCGTGCTCCTCAGATCGCGATCTTGGTTTCGATTGCGTCGTAACTGGCTTGGATGCCGCTGTCGGTAGCTTCAAGAAGCCCGGCCGCTGTCAAGGCTTGAACGTCCGCGTGCACATTGCGGTAATCGCGCCCGAGCGCCTTTGCCAAGAAGCGTACGCTCGTGACCTTGTGGCGACGAACGTAGCGCAACAGCTCCATTCTTTTGGCTGTCAGCGTGCGGGCCAAGGCGTCCCAGCTTTCGAACGCTAGATGACGCTCATGGAAAGTCTCGCCGTGTTCGGCGCGATGCCAAGCATCGACAAACCGCCGTGCAGCTTCGTTTTCTATTGCACCGCCGACGGAAATCTTCACGTCATTCATCTGCGACCTCGCAGCGATTGTACGTCCGACCAAAAATCGGCCATCAGTTGCTCGACTGAAGTAAAGAGATAATCCGTTTCGAGACCTCTGAAATGCCGATGGTCACCCTTGCCACGCTCGTTGTCATAACCAACCTCTCGAACGCCAGCCCGACCGTAAAAAAGAGAATACTTCAATCGATGCGTTGAAGGTGGCACCGAAACAGGGACGCGCCAGAGCAATATTTCCACGATTTCCCCATCGTCGTAATCGATGCGCTGATGAAAGAGCAGCTCAGCGTTCATTCATATCGTTATGACATATAATACCATATGGTGTCAATAGCCATATCTATAAGGTACTAAGAAACTTAGCGAAATGCAGCAGCCCTTCCGGCCAGGGGCCGTGGCCGCTTTCCGCATTGATGTGCCCGGCAATGCCAGCGTCGAC
>JASHUD010000074.1 GCA_030040215.1 Methylovirgula sp. | reverse complement strand
GATCTTCGGATCGTCCGATTACGCTGCGGCGATCGCCGCCATTCGCGAGGCTCACCGACCGTTGGCCAGAAAGGCACTTTCATGACCAACCCGTCTAAGATCAGGTTGGAAACCCTCTCCGATCCCGAAGCGCTGTCGCGCCGGGCGGCGGAGTGGCTGCTCGAGGCGGCGACAACGAAGAAGGGTGTTTTTACCGTCGCCTTGTCAGGCGGCTCGACCCCGCGACAGCTTTATCAACTCCTGGCCGAGCCGTCTTATCGCGAGAAATTCCCCTGGTCCCGCGCGCATTGGTTTTGGGGCGACGAGCGTTTCGTGCCTCACGATGACGCGCTGAGCAACTACGGGATGGTGCGAGACGCGCTGCTATCGCGTGCGCCGATCCCCGCCACCAACATCCATCCGATTCCCACCGAAGGGGTCGCCGCCGATGAAGCGGCTTCCGATTATGAGCGCGAGCTCAAATCCTTCTACGGCGCGGAGCGCCTGGACCCGGCTCGGCCGCTCTTTGACGTAACCCTTCTAGGGCTCGGGCCGGATGGTCATACGGCTTCCCTGTTCCCCAACACGGCGGTGCTCGCCGAGCGCGACCGTTGGGTCGCCGCTGTCGTCGGCGTCAAGTCCGAAGCACGGATCACGCTGACCTATCCGGTGCTCGAGAGTAGCCGGAACGCAGTCTTCCTGGTTGCCGGGGAAGAGAAGCGCGCGGCGCTCGCCCAGCTCCGCCGCGGCGATGACGGC
Organism: Methylovirgula sp.; assembly: GCA_030040215.1. GTDB lineage: Bacteria > Pseudomonadota > Alphaproteobacteria > Rhizobiales > Beijerinckiaceae > Methylovirgula. The sequence goes on along the minus strand of JASHUD010000074.1, from coordinate 7,321 downwards.
GTGCCGGCGGCGCGTCTTCATCCGACGGGCAAGCTGTGGATCTTCGGCGATGCCGCAGCGGTCGGAGCGCCCACACCTTTATGACTCACGCTCACACCTTTATGACTCAAAGGAACAGATGCCCATGCGACACCGCCGCGAACGTGGCGATGCTCAGGGCGACGGCGTTATAGAGTATGGTCGACAAGCAGCAGCTCTGCGCGGAGATCGCGATGTCAGACACGCTGTCGCCCGAACTGCTGCAGAAGATGGAGGCCTATTGGCGAGCGGCAAACTATCTGACCGTCGGGCAGACCTATCTGAAGGACAATCCTCTTCTTGAGGTTCCACTTCGGTTGGAAACCATGGGAGAGCCGTTCGGTTATTCGCGACGCCGGCCTCGTCAGTTGCATGCGCGACACTAAAATATCAGCTTTTCCAGCCATTCGGAGAACATCACGGTCGCTGCCTTCCGCAGCACGAGGCCGATTTTGACGGCTTCGGTCCGCAATCGGTGCGGATCGATTCCTGCGCCCGCAAGTTCCGCGGCGTATGCGGTCAGCCACCGTTCCAGTTCAGCGGCACCAGCCTCCACATGGAATTGCACCCCCATAATGTTGGCGCCGCGAGCAAAGGCTTGGTGCGCGCATAATTTCGTTGCCGCCAGATGCGCCGTTCCCTCCGGGAGGTCGAACGTGTCTCCATGCCAATGCATTACCGGAGTGTCCGCCAGATGCCGCAGCGGTCCTTCGCATCCGACCTTGGTGAGCGAAAGCGCAGAGAAGCCGATTTCCTTGACCCCGGAAGGAAAAACCCGCGCTCCCATCCCCGCCGCCACAAGTTGCGCGCCGAGGCAGACGCCGAACGTCGGACGGTTCATTTCGAGGCGCGCCGTCAGAATATCCCGTTCCCGCGTCAGAAAGGGATATGCCTCCTCTTCATACACACCCATCGGACCGCCAAGCACGATCAGCAAATCCGGGCCGAGCGGATCCAAGGACTGCAGTTGGGGCGAACCAGCCTCGCAATAGCGGATCTTGTAGCCGCGGTCGGCCAGCACCGCTGCGAACACGCCGAGATCCTCAAAATCGACGTGTCTTATGGCCACCACTGTCTTGGTCATCGCCGCCAGCATCTCCTCCAGGCTAATGGCGCTTCCAACGACCCGACTAACAGAAAAAGGCCTGCGGAGGCCTTGCGACGCCAACACGAAAGCATGCGCTGAAGAGTTTGTCACTCCGCTGCATGAAGCCGCTGTGTATCGATAATTCCGTTGATCTCGGCACGGCATGACCCACAATTTGTGCCAGCCTGCAGCTTGCGCCCGATGGCCTCGAGGCTCGCATAGCCCGCCGCCACCGCGGCCGCGATCTGATTGGCGCCGATCCCGAAACAGGAGCACACAATGGCGCCACGATCGGCAAGCCCGCGCCCCGGACGGCCGGCGACGACGGCGAGACGCGAGCCTTGCTTGGAAAATTCTGCGCTCAATTGGTCGACGGCCCAGTTACGCGACACCGCAACTGGTTTGGAATCCAGGAACAGTGCTCCCGCCAAGCGATCGCAGTCGAAAGATGCGAAGCGCTGCTGGCCGGCGCGCAGATCGTGGTAGGCGAGAACGTCCGTATCGACCGTGCGCCGGAACAGCTGCGCTGCAAATGCCGGCCAATCGCGATCGGCTTGCGCGAAGGCAAGTTCGACGCGCCAGCCGGCGACGCATTTCGCCAGCGCCCAATATTCCGCCTCGATGCGAGACGGCTCTTCGCGAAGCACCGCAAAGCCGTAGCGAGCGGCGGCGAAGCGCTCAACGCGAACGGCCGAGGTTTTCGATGCCGGCTGGCCGGAATGAGGATCGACGACGCCGGCAACGAGAACGGCGACCCGCGCGCTCGCCGCAAACTGGTCAGTCCAATGGATCGGCGCGAAGACGGAGCCCACGACCTGCCGGGTCGTGAGCATCGCGCGGACGAGAATTGCATGGTTCGCAGTCGAAATCTGAACGATATCGGCATCGCCGATTCCGTGGAGGGCAGCATCCGCCGGATGGATCTCCACAAACGGTTCGGCGAGATGCTGCGACAGGCGCGGACTCTTTCCGGTGCGCGTCATCGTGTGCCAATGGTCGCGCACGCGGCCGGTGTTGAGAACGAAAGGATATTCTTTGCAAGTTCGCGTCTCCGCCGCCGGAACGACAGCGATGAAACGGCCTTTGCCATCGGGAGTGAAAAATCGGCCGTCGGCGAAGAAACGGGTGTTCTCCGGCGAACCCGCCTCCGGTTGCGGCCATTGGACCGGCTGCATCCGGTCGAATTGTACGGCGTCGATCTCGGCAAAGGCTCCGATATCGAAGCCGCGCGTTCCCTCATTCTCGAAAGCCGAGAGCGCCGCGTGCTCGGCAAAAATCTCGGCAGGCGTCGCATAAGAGAAGGCGCTCGCGAAGCCCATCCTTTTCCCCACGTCGCAGATGATCTGCCAGTCCGGACGCACTTCGCCGGGGAGCGGCAGAAACGGTCTCTGGCGCGAAATCCGACGCTCGGAATTTGTAAAGGTGCCGTTTTTTTCGCCCCAGTTGGCCGCGGGCAAACCGACATGGGCGCAGCGCATCGTATCGGTCTTCGCCTGTACGTCCGAAACGACGACGAAAGGGCACGCTTTGAGGGCCGCCTCGACGCTGGCTGCATCCGGCAAGGAATCGACCGGATTGGTCGCCATGATCCAGATCGCCTTGATGCGTCCATCGGCCACGGCGCGGAACATGTCGACTGCCTTCAGGCCTGGACGCTCAGCAATGACAGGAGAGCGCCAGAATCGCCGCACGCGATCGCGATGCGCAGGCTCCTCAATCTCCATGTGGGCCGCCAGCATGTTGGCGAGGCCGCCGACTTCGCGGCCGCCCATGGCATTCGGCTGACCGGTAACGGAAAACGGCCCCATCCCGGGCTTTCCGATCCGCCCTGTTGCAAGATGACAATTGATGATGGCGTTGACCTTGTCCGTCCCGGCGCGGGACTGGTTGACGCCCTGACTGTAAACCGTGACGACCTTCGCGGTCCTGGCGAAGAGTGCATAAAACGCGGCGAGTTCATCGACGGAGAGACAGGCGCGCGCCGCGATTTCGTCGAGGTCGGCTGAACGCGCCGCGCTCAATGCCGCATGGAATCCGGTCGTATGCGCCGCGATATAAGGACGATCCAGGGCATCGTGATCTGCGATCCAAGCGAGCAGTCCGGCAAAGAGAAAAGTATCGCCGTCGGCACGGATTGGAATATGGAGGTCGGCGATGTCGGCGGTCATCGTTCGGCGCGGATCGACGAGCACGACCCGCATTTCCGGCCGCTTTTGCTTCGCCGCGGCAATGCGCTGATAGAGTACCGGGTGGCACCAAGCGAGGTTTGATCCGACCAAGACAATCAGATCTGCGAGCTCAAGATCCTCGTAGGTGCCGGGAACTATGTCCGCACCGAACGCCCTGCGATGTCCGGCGACTGCGGAAGCCATGCAAAGACGCGAATTGGTGTCGATATTGGCCGAGCCGATAAAACCCTTCATCAGCTTGTTGGCAACGTAATAGTCCTCCGTCAAAAGTTGGCCCGATACGTAAAAGGCCGCCGAGTCCGGCCCATGTTCGGCCACGGTTCGCGAAAAGGTGGATGCGACGAGATCCAGCGCATCGTCCCAGCTTGCGCGTCGGCCGTCGATCTGCGGATGAAGTAGCCGTCCCTCGAGCCCGATGGTCTCGGCAAGCGCCGAGCCCTTCGAACAGAGCCGGCCGAAATTGGCCGGATGGTCCGGATCGCCGCGCAGCATAACCCTGCCGTCGGCGGCAATCTCCGCCAACAGACCGCAGCCGACGCCGCAATATGGGCAGACGGTTCTGCGTGCCTCGGCGGATCCCGCCATCTCACGCCGCACGATGCGTGCCGATCTCGAGCGCAAGGAAGAGCCGGTCTCCTTCACGCTTCACCGGGACCGTCCGCACCTCTCCTTCGTCGACGCCAAGCGCTCGGCCTGTATCGAGCGAGATGACCAAATTGTGCAGCGGGCACGTCACCGCCTTACCATGCACGATGCCCTGACTAAGAGGCCCCCCTTTGTGCGGGCAGCGGTCATCGAGCGCGAAGACCGCGTCGTCGGCTGTGCGAAACACCGCGATCCTGCCATTCGGAGTAACAATACAGCGGGCGCCGCGCGGGGGAATGTCGGCAATGGTGCCGATCTCGATCCAATCCATCGCGCTATCCCGCAGCCTCCGCGAGGGCGAGAATCGCCATAGGCCGAAACTCGTGCTTATCCTTGCCCGACACGCGCTCGGACCAGGGATCGACCTGCGCGAATTTCTGCGAGAAGACGAACCTATCGAAATAGGCTTTGCGTTTCTCCGGATCCTGAAAGATCTGGCGACGGATCTCGTCAACGCCGACGCGCTTCGCCCATTTGTAAATGCGCTCCAGATAACGCGCCTGCTCGCGGTACATCTGTACGAGAGCAACGATCGTCTCAAGCGCTTCGTCCTCGCTGTTGACGAGACCCAACACTTCCGTGCCTTTGATGTCGAGCCCGGCCGCCCCTGCGAAATGAATCTCGTAACCGGATTCGACGCAGATGACGCCGACATCCTTGCAGGTCGCCTCTGCGCAATTGCGAGGACAGCCGGAGACGCCCATCTTCACTTTGGCCGGCGTCCACGAGCCCCACATGAATTTCTCGATGCGGATGCCAAGGCGCGTCGAATCCTGTGTACCGAACCTGCACCAGTCGGAGCCGACACAGGTCTTTACCGTTCTGATGCCTTTGGCGTAGGCATGCCCCGAGACGAAGCCGGCCTTGCCCAGATCGGCCCAGACGCCGGGCAGATCCTCCTTCTTCACGCCCAACATATCGATGCGCTGGCCGCCGGTGACCTTCACGGTCGGAATTGCGAATTTTTCGACCGCGTCCGCGATTGCCCGCAATTCCTTGGCGCTTGTCACCCCGCCCCACATGCGCGGGACGACGGAATAGGTGCCGTCCTTCTGGATATTGGCATGGGCCCGCTCATTGATGAAACGCGACTGGTAATCGTCGGCATATTCGTCGGGCCAATCGCAGACGAGATAATAATTGAGCGCCGGCCGGCACTTGGCGCAGCCGCAGGAGGTCTTCCATTCGAGCTCCTGCATGACGGCCGGAATGGTCTTGAGCCTCTTTGCACTGATCAGGCGGCGGACATCGTCATGCCCGAGCGAGGTGCAGCCGCACATAGGTTGCACGGCGGAAGGATTGTAGGCATCGCCGAGCGTCAGCCTCATGAGTTGTTCGACGAGGCCGGTGCAGGAGCCGCACGAGGCCGAAGCCTTGGTATGCGCGCGTACGTCTTCGAGCGACGTGAGGTTCTTCGCGGTGATCGCGCCGGTGATCTTTCCTTTGCAAACGCCGTTGCAGCCGCAGATCTCCGCATCATCCGGCAAGGCTGCAACGGCCGCCATAGGGTCGAGCAGGGCACTCCCCTGGTAGGCCTGTCCGAAGATGAGCGTGTCGCGCATCTCCGAAATATCGGTCTTTTTCTTCTTTAGATCGTTGAACCAGGCGCCGTCGGAGGTTTCTCCGAACAGCACCGTGCCGACGATCCGGTTTTCCTTCACGATGAGGCGTTTATAGACGCCGGCCGCCGCGTCGCGCAGGACGATCTCGTCGCGATCGCCGCCATCCGCAAAGTCGCCGAGTGAGAAGAGCTCGATTCCCGTCACTTTCAGCTTCGTCGGCGTGTCGCTATGGACGAAGCCTGCGGTGTTGCGGCCGGCGAGGCGCGCCGCCGCGACACGTGCCATTTCGTAAAGCGGCGCAACGAGGCCGTAAACGTGCCCATCGACTTCGACGCATTCGCCCAAAGCCAATATATTGGGATCGGATGTTTGCATTTCCGCATCGACCAGGATTCCGCGATTGACATCGAGGCCGGCGCGGCTTGCCAACCCGGCGTTGGGCCGGATGCCGGCGGCCATGACGACGAGAGTCGCGGGGATGATCGTGCCGTCCGCGAGTTCGACCGCCTCGACTTTATGCGTCCCGAGAATCGCCTTGGTGTTCGCCTTTGTTACGACCCTGATCCCGCGCGTCTCGATCGCCTTTTGCAGCAGATAGCCCGCGGCCGCATCGAGCTGTCGCTCCATCAAGGTCGGCATGAGATGCAGCACGGTGACATCCATGCCGCGTTCCTTGAGGCCGGCTGCCGCCTCAAGCCCCAGAAGGCCGCCGCCGATCACCACGGCTCTCGCGCGTGATTGCGCGGCGAGCAGCATGGCGTTGACGTCATCGAGATCGCGATAAGTGAGCACGCCGGCGAGGTCGCGGCCCGGAACCGGCAAGATGAGCGGCACCGATCCTGTCGCGATGACGAGCTTGTCGTAGCTCTCGACCACGCCCTGGTCGGAGGTCACGCATTTCGCAGCGCGGTCGATCGAAACGATCTTGTGCCCCTTATAAAGGACGATACCGTTCTTGATGTACCAGCCGTCGCCGTGGATGATGATCTCTTCATAATTCTTCTCGCCCGACAGCACAGGCGACAACATGATCCTGTCGTAATTGACGCGCGGCTCGGCGTTGAAGATCGTGACTTGGTAACGGCCCGGCGCCTCTTCGAAGAGATGCTCCAGCATTCGCCCGGGCGCCATGCCGTTGCCGACGATAACGAGTTTCTCGGTCATCATTATTCCGCTTCTCTGTGTCTAGGCCGTTGCCATCCCGTAGGCCTCGGCGATCATGGCGCCCGAAAGGACGCCATAGGCCGCAAGCCAAGCGTCGCGCGTGTCGGATGTGAAGTCCGCGCCAAGCCCCGTTTCGAGCGTCCAGATCAGGGCTTCGCCAACGGGGACATAGTGGCCGCGCTTCACGCCATAGCTGACGTGTCTCACGGCGAGCGCCTTAGCGGCAGGCAGAATCGTTTCGAGATTTGAAAGCCCGTTGACGACTGCCGCAAGCATGCCGATCAGTTTGCGTCCCTGCTCGCTCATGTTGTCCTTGAACAGGGACCGGATCTCGGGCGCGATCTCGAAGAGGCGCCCATAGAAGAGAGCGGCCACGACGTCGGCGTTCGGGGCCACTCTTGCGAAGGAGGCCTGAACAAGCTCGATTTGCTTTGGAGTCATGATCTCATTCCCTGGTTCGCAAGCAATCCCGGTTGTCATAAGCCTCGCGTTGTTCGTTATATCCTCTGGACCGCTCATTCAGCGGCGCCGAGAGCGGCGGCAGAAACTGTGTCGCGATGCAAGCTGCGGACGGCAAGATGCATCCAGCCGAGCAAGGTCACTGCCGCCACTGAGAGCAGCATGAAGCAACTCGACCAGAGCCCCGTCGCGTCCTT
>JASHUD010000073.1 GCA_030040215.1 Methylovirgula sp. | reverse complement strand
CGGCGGGATGAGATCCCAATTGACTATATCGCCGTAGGATTCATTGATGCGGACACCGTTCATATAGACAGCGAGACCTTCGGGGTTGCCAGAAACTGGCGTTGCCGATTCACCGCGGAAATCCACGGATTCATACAGCGGACTGCCTTGCGAGTCGGTCACCGACACGCCCGGCGTGCTGCGCGCGAGGGCATCCTGAAGCGTCTGCTGATTGAGATTGTCGATCTGTTCGCCGGTGAGCGTCTGCGTTTCGCTCGGAACGTTGAGCACGCTCGTGCCCGTGCCGAGCGGCGTCGTGGCGACAACTTCAACGGTCGGCAGCGGCCCACTTGCGGTGCCGCCGGCCGCCGCCGCGGGCGTCAGCGTTACGGGTTGGTTCTGCTCGCCCTGCGCCGCCGTCGGCGTCGCGCTTTGCGCCAGGGCGTGGCCGGCGCAGGTAATCGCGAGAATCGATGTCGTTAATACGAGCTGCCAGCGTCTCACCGCCCTCTCCCCCATTTGCAAGAAGGGCGAAAAGCGGCGAGAAGCCGCTGCATTAAAGGGTCTTTCGCCCTTCCCCCCTGCAATCGAGGACGCTAAGGGATTCGAGATAAGCCCAGCAATGACAATGATTTCCGGATAATCTTGGCAAAACTTCCCAAATAGATGAAACGCAGGGAGGAACAGCGCTCGGCCTCGGTCCGGCTAACGGCAAGAACAAAAGACTTCTGGTGAGAATGAGCGGCCTTATCAATCAGGCTTTGGCTACCTGCCAGTAGCGAGCCAGAACGTAGCCTGCCTATATTGGACCCCTCCGGCGAGCGACAGCATCGATATATTGCCGAATGGTGAGGTAAATAGGACACAGCCGCTAAATGGGGCGTCATGACGATGCGCGCGACCGGTTGAGCCGGTCGAGGGCGCCTTGCAAAATATAAGCGGCAGCCATTCGGTCGATCACCTCGGCGCGTTTGGCGCGCGAGACATCTTGCGCGATGAGCGCGCGGTGCACCGCGGCAGTGGAAAGTCTCTCGTCCCAGAAGACGCAAGGGATGGAGGAAAGCGCGCTGAGATTGCGGACAAAAGCGCGCGTCGCCTGGACGCGCGGGCCTTCGCTGCCGTCCATATTGAGGGGTAGGCCGACAATAAAGGCGGCAACGTCGAATTGCTTGGCACGCGCCAGCAGCTTTGCGGCGTCGACCGAGAATTTGCCGCGCGGCAGCGTTTCCATCGGCGTTGCCAACCGGCGCCCGACGTCGGACAGCGCGAGGCCGATGGTCTTGGTGCCGAGATCGATGCCGATCAATCTCTGGGTGCCCGTGAAACGCCCGGCGAGGTCCTCGATCGTGACGAGCCCGAGGCTCATGCGGGCGCCCGCCGCAAGAGGCTCTTGTCGCTCACGGCTTTTGTCGCCATCTTTCCGGCGCGTAAGCTGAGGAGCATCATGAAACTCACCTGGCTCGGCCATTCGGCCTTCCGCGTGGAGACCGGCGCCGCGATCATCCTCATCGATCCGTTCCTGCGCGGCAATCCCAAGTTCGATCTCGATTTTGCCGCCGTCACCGCCGGTTCCACCCACATCCTTCTGACCCACGGTCATGACGACCACACCGGGGACAGCGTCGAGATCGCCAAGGCGAGCGGGGCCGAACTGGTCGGCAGTTTCGAAGTCTGCATGTATCTCGCGGCGCAAGGCGTTGCCAAGATCAATCCGGGCAATACCGGCGGGACGATCGACTGCGGCGATTTCCGCGTGAGCTTTACCCAGGCCCTGCATTCCTCCGGTACGACGGCCAACGGACAATCCGTTTACCTCGGCAACCCGTTCGGCATCGTCGTCACGCCGCGCCGCGGGCCGACGCTTTATCATATGGGCGATACCGACATCTTCTCGGACATGGCGTTGATCAACGAGCTGCATCATCCCAAGATCGGGCTGGTGCCGGTCGGCGACCGGTTCACCATGGGCGGCAAAACGGCGGCGGAAGCGGTCAAGCGCTACTTCGATTTCGAGACGGTGGTGCCCTGCCATTACGGCACGTTCGATCTGCTCGCGCAGGACCCGAGCGAATTCGTCGCCGCGCTCGGTGCAAAGCCTAAAGCGATCGTCCCGAAAATCGGCCAAAGCCTGGAACTGTGAGGCTCGGGACCTCGCATTGCTCCCGCAAGCCCACGGATGTATAGGCTCGCCTGCCGCAAGCCTTCGGAGTTCCCATGCCCGTCGATCAGGCGACTGTGCGCCGCATCGCCCATCTTGCCCGTATCAAGCTTGAAGAGGCGGAAGTGCCGCATCTTGCCTCCGAGCTCAACACCATTCTCGCCTTTATCGAAGAGCTGGCCGGGGTCGACATCGAAGGCGTCGAACCGATGACTTCGGTCATGCCGATGCGCATGAAAGAACGCGCCGATGTGGTGACCGACGGCGGCATTGCCGATCAGATCGTCGCCAATGCGCCCGCCGCGGAGGACCATTATTTCGTCGTCCCGAAGGTCGTGGAATAGCGGCAAGTGAGAGCAGCGCATTGACCGAACTCACCGAATTGAGCCTCGCCGCGGCACGCGACGGCCTGGTGAAGAAAAGCCTGTCGGCCGTTGAGCTAACCAAGGCGCATGTTGCGGCGATCGAGGCGGCGCGAGCGCTCAATTGTTTCGTCACCGAGACGCCGGAGCGGGCGCTTGCCATGGCGGCGCAATCCGACGCAAGGCTGAAGCGCGGCGAAGGCCGGCCGCTCGAAGGAATTCCGCTCGGGATCAAGGACCTCTACTGCACGCAAGGCGTGAAGACGACGGCGGGAAGCCACATCCTCGA
>JASHUD010000072.1 GCA_030040215.1 Methylovirgula sp. | reverse complement strand
TGTTCGGCGTTCCAGCAGCGCACGATGTCGAAGGCTGCGTCGAGCGAGGAAGATTCGTAGAAGAGACCGGCGCAGAGGGCGGGCAGCGCGGTAAGAAAGGGCAGGGCTCCGGCGTCGGCGCCGCGCATTTCGAGAAAGCGCTTGAGGCGGACTTCCGGGAAAATCGTCGTCAGGTGGTTGGCCCAGTCCGACAGTATGGCGCGTTCGCCGGGCAAAGCTGCGAGCCGCCCGACGAGCAGATCGCGGAAACTGGCGCCGGCGACGTCGTGATAGACGTCGCCGCGCTTGACGAAATACATCGGCACGTCGAGCGCGTAGTCGGCATAGCGCTCGAATCCCATGCCCGGCTCGAAAGCGAAGTCGAGCATGCCGGTGCGATCCGGATCGGTATGCCGCCAGATCTCCGAACGCATCGAGAGATATCCGTTGAGCTTACCGTCGGTAAACGGCGAGTTTGCGAAAAGCGCCGCGATCAGCGGCTGAAGAGCGAGCGAGACGCGCAGTTTTTTGACCATGTCCGCTTCGTTCGCATAATCGACGTTGGCCTGCACGGTCGAAGTGCGCAACATCATATCGAGGCCGAGCCTGCCGAGCTTGGGCATGTAATCGAACATGATTTCGTAGCGGCGCTTCGGCATTTTCGGAATTTCGTCGCGCCGCCAGGTCGGACTCATGCCAAGCCCGAGAAAGCCGATCCCGAGCGGTTCGGCGACCTTCCGCAAAACCGAGAAGTGCCGCGCGAGCTCCGCCTTGGTCGCATGGATCGAATCGAACGGTGTGCCGGAGAGCTCGAACTGACCGCCCGGCTCGAGAGAAATCGCGGCCTCGGTGGTCTCGTCGTAGAGGCCGATGATCCGGCCGCTCTCGACGGTCGCCGTCCAGCCGGTTTCCGACCGCATGCCTTCCAGGAGCGCGCGGATTCCGTCATGTCCGGAGCGGCCGAGGTAGGGGACGGGCGCGTGGTCCGTCTTATAGAAGGCGAATTTCTCGTGCTCGGTCCCGATCCGGAACTGATCGGGCGGTTTGGCACCCGCTTCGAACCAAGCGACGAGCTGATCGCGCGACGTGATGGGCGTGAAATCCGAAACGTCGCGGGCCATATCCGAACTTTCGTGACTTACTGGCGGGAGGCCTGCCGCGCCGCCGGCGCGCCCCAGCTTTCGGCCAAGCCGCAATGATCCTTCAACGGCCTTGGATTTTCCAAGTTGCCCGGCAAATCCGAGCAAGAGATCGTCCGGCGCTTGCCGGAAGCCTAGATAGACATGTCGGCTTGCCGCCGCAATGCCGCAACGGGCTTGCTAATCCTCCAATTCTACAGGATCCTTCTTTAGGAAAAACAAGGTGTTGTCGATCTAGCGATGTTCCTGGACCGGTGTTAACGCTTCTTCCATCGGGGCTAGGGCAAATAGGTTTGGTGGAGGCGACGATGTCGACCATTCGACGGTTTTTGTCCGATGAGCGCGCCGCAACGGCGATCGAATACGCCATCATCGGCGCGTTGATCTCGATCATGATCGTGGTCGGCGCCCGCTCGATCGGGACATCGCTTTCTGCGAAATTCAATGCGGTTTCCGCCAATCTGAGCTGACGACGGCGCTGCAGTCGCGCCGCTTACCTTAAGGGCGCCCGCTCAGGATCTTGCCAATCGAATCCTGCAGGCCCGATTGCGTGATGCTGGCCGGCAATGCGCCCGGCTCGAACAATTTCGTCAGCGCATTGAGGCCTGAACTGAGCGAAGGACTGTCGCTGGATTTCGCTCCCCCGAACAAGCTTCCCAAGAGGCCGCTCACGATTCCCAGGAGTCCGCCTCCACCCGATGCCGAGCCCAGATTGCCCTGCTGCGCGGCGGTAGCCAATTGCCCGAGGACGTTGCCGAGACCTTGGTTGCGCAGCGAAGTCGCAAGACCGCCGAGCGCGATCGAAGCGACGGCCGGCAGCATCTGCGCCAGAAGGTCGGCACGCAGCCCAGTGACGCGCGCCGCCTGTTGGGCGATCTGCTGGACGATGTTGCTGGACCCGAGAATTTGCGAGAGCGCATCGCTGCCCTTCTGTATGGCGTTCGGCGATTGCGCCGCCGCCGAATTCGAGAACGACGCCTGGTGATCGGGATCGGCAATGGCCGAAATGATCGAGCCAAGCGCGCCGGGCTGCGCGGCACACTTGGCAAGGCCCGCCGAAAGGGCAGGGATCAATGCCTGTACCGCCGCCTGCGCCTGATCCGGGGAAATGCCGAACCTCTGGGCAAGATTGTTGATCGCTTGGCCGCCTTGGGCGCTTTGCAGGATGTCATTCAGATTGAACATCGAACCCTCCTTCACCGTCGGCTCGGTCGCCCAATGCCGACGAACCGCATCGATCCTACGTGTTCGGCGACGATTTTGCGAGGCTTTGTGCGCCAACCGTGCGCATGCCCGGCATCACAACCTAACGACCAATCCCGCAAAGGCCCGACGGGAAACGAGCTTTTTGCAATACAGCGCGGCACCTTGCGGCAAGGGCGGGCGTTGGCGTGGCGCCGTCATTCGGCAGCAGTGGCCATCGATGCCGCGCGCCAGGCCTCGAGATCGGCGCTGGCGCGGGCGCTCAGTGCGCGCTTCTTAGCCGCCGCTTTGTCGGTGCCGCGCCGTTTTTCGAAGATCTCAAGCGGTGGGAAGAGGCCAAAATTGATATTCATCGGCTGAAACGAACGGCCGGCGTCGAGGATATGGCCACCGGTGATGTGATGCAGCAGCGCGCCAATCGCCGTGGTCGGCGGCGGCGGCGCAAGCGGCTGCCCGCGCCGCGCCGCCGCGGCGAACCGGCCGGCGAGAAGCCCAATCGCAGCGCTCTCCACATAACCTTCGCAGCCGGTAATCTGCCCGGCAAAGCGCAAACGCGGATCGGCTTTTAGCCGCAGCCTCACGTCGAGCACCTTGGGCGAATTCAAGAACGAATTGCGGTGCAGTCCGCCAAGGCGCGCGAATTCCGCAAGTTCGAGGCCTGGAATCATACGGAAAACAGCGACTTGCTCGGAATATTTCAACTTGGTTTGGAAGCCGACCATATTGAACAGCGTGCCGAGCCGGTTGTCCTGGCGCAGTTGGACGACGGCGTAGGGTTTGCTCCCCGGCGCATGCGGATTGGTGAGCCCGAATGGCTTCATCGGACCGTGGCGCAAGGTTTCCCGGCCGCGCTCCGCCATCACTTCGATCGGCAGGCAGCCGTCGAAATAGGGCGTTCCTTCGAAGGCCTTGAATTCGATCTTCTCCGCGGCGAGAAGCGCGTCCACGAAAGCCTCATATTGCGCGCGCGTCAGCGGACAGTTGAGGTAATCGGCTCCATCGCCGGCCGGCCCGACGCGATCGTAGCGCGATTGCATCCATGCCTTGGCCATGTCGATCGTGTCGCGATGCACGATGGGCGCGATGGCATCGAAGAAGGCAAGATCCGCCTCGCCGGTGAGCGTCCGAATTGCCGCCGCGAGGCTGGGCGCGGTGAGCGGACCGGTGGCGACGATGACCTCGTCCCAATCGCGCGGCGGCAAGCCGCCGATCTCGTCGCGGACGATCTCGACCGCGGGGCAGGCCATAAGCCTCTCGGTGACGAACCGGGCAAAGCCCGTCCGGTCGACGGCAAGCGCGCCGCCGGCCGGCACTTGATGGGCATCGGCGGCGGCGAGAATCAGCGAATCGAGCCGCCGCATCTCGCGATGCAGGATCCCGATGGCGCTTGTTTCCGGATCGTCGGCGCGAAACGAATTCGAGCAGACAAGCTCGGCGAAATCGCCGGTTTGATGCACGGGCGTGGTGCGGGCCGGCCGCATCTCGTGCAGCACGACGGGCACCCCGGCCTCGGCGATCTGCCAGGCTGCTTCCGATCCGGCGAGGCCGGCGCCGATGATATGGATGGGCCGCTTCAAGGACATTGACGCCAGCCAACGCTGTGCCCGGAAAGGCAAACCCGCTAGAGCCGCGGATCGACGCTTTCCTTCTCCCGGCCTGCGGCCGCGGTTCGCTTCGCCGCCGCCTCAAGCATCGGCAAGATTTCTTCGATCCGCTCCGCCACCAGATAGCGCACTTCGAAGGCCGGCTCGATGAAGCGGCGCTCGCGCATATGCGCGAACAGCGCCAGCAGCGGGCGCCAGAAGCCGCCGATGTCGGCGAGAACCACGGGCTTGGTGTGACGTCCGAGCTGAACCCAGGTCAATTGCTCGACGAGTTCCTCGAGCGTGCCGATCCCGCCGGGCAGCGCGACGAAGGCATCCGCCTTCTCGAACATCAGCCGCTTACGGGTGTGCATGTCGGGCACCACCAACAGGTCCTGGGCCGCATCGAGCATCGCTTCGCGTTCCGTCAGGAACTCCGGAATGACGCCGGTGACGAAGCCGCCATGATCGAGAACGGCGTGCGCGAGCGCGCCCATGAGTCCGGTGCCGCCGCCGCCATAGACGAGGCCGATTTTGGCCGCGGCCAGCTCCTCGCCCAGAGCGCGCGCCGCTTCGAGATAGATCGGATCGGATCCGGGCGAGGAGCCGCAATAGACGCAAACGTTGCGGATCCGGCGATCGATCGGGAGCGGGGCGAAAGATGCTTTCAGGGTGATTTTGTGCATGACGGCTTGTCGCGTGCCGCGTGGTTGGGGGTCAAGGCGGATTTGCCCGGCTTTTGGCCGCGGCGGCAGAATTTTCGGTATCGCAAGCGCGGAAACGTCCGAAACGCCGCCAAATTCGCCGCTTCGTGGGCAGGAAAGGGCAGCAAATCGTGTAGCGGCTTCCCAATAGGCAGGATATGTATCGGGCGAAAGGTGGCCGGTTCATGACGCGTTCGCAGATCGTTGCTGCTCTCCTCGCCGCCGGCATCGTCGTGGTGGGCGTAGGTTACGCATGGCGGGAAGGGGGTTTCACGCCCCGGGGCGCAACTTCGCCGGTTGCGCCCACAGCTTCCTCGGCTTCCGCGCCTTCCTCGGTCGCCGCGCCCGCGCCAATGGCCGCGGCTCCCGCGCCAGCCGCGCCTTCTAAGTCCGTGCCGCCCCCTTCTGATACAGCCTCTTCCGCGCCGGCGCCTGCAGCCTCTGCAACACAGCCGCCGCCCGTTGCGCCCGCCAAGGCGCAACAGCCCGCCAAGCCGCAACAGGAAGCCACGGCGGAACCAAGCGCCGCGCCAGCCGCGCCTTCTAAGTCCGTGCCTCCTTCTGCTACAGCTTCTACCGCGCCGGCGCCTATAGCCTCTGCAACACAGGCGCCGCCCGTCGCGCCCGCCAAGCCGCAACAGGAAGCCACGGCGGAACCAAGCGCCGCGCCGGCCGCGCCGCCTTCGCCGCCGGCGCCAGCTCCCAAAGCAGCGCTACCGCAGCCTTCCAATCCGGGTCCCGATATTCCCGTCTTCGATACGGTCCGGGTCGAGCCTTCCGGCGATATCGTGGTCGCTGGCCACGGCGCGCCGGACGCAAAATTCGCGCTCGTTTCGGGCGACAAGATCCTTTCCGAGGCGGACGGCGATGGCGCCGGCAATTTCGTGATGGTGCCGCAGCCTTTGGCGCCGGGCAATTACTTGCTTGCGCTGCGCAGCACCGCCAAGGACGGCACCACGCTCGATTCGCATCAGAACATCGCGGTCTCCGTGCCGCCCAAGGGACAAAAGAACGTCGTCGTCGCACTCGCCGAGCCCGGCAAGCCGAGCGTCATCCTCAGCGACACGCAAAACAAATCCGCGCCCAACCCGCCGCCGTCCGCCGCCGCGCAGGCGCAGCCGCAAGTCGCCTTCAAGACCGCCGAGGTCGACAATGGCGGATTCTATGCCTCTGGAACCGCGACGCCGGGCGCGCATCTGCGGATCTATCTCAATGGGAGCATCCTGGCCGACGTGACGGCCGGTCAGGACGGGCATTGGTCGCTGACCATCGGCAAGGGCATGACGCCGGGGCATTTCGCGGTGCGCGCCGATATGATCGACGCTACGGGCAAGGTCCTCGCCCGCGCCGA